>JBDSMK010000074.1:0-2599 GCA_039915905.1 Ilumatobacteraceae bacterium | reverse complement strand
AGCGGAGGTCGAGGGACTGACCCAACTGCCGGTCGTCGTCGACAACGACGCCAAGGCGCTGGCGCTCGGTGAAGCATGGTGCGGCGCGGCTGTGGGTCAGCGCGACTTCGTCGGTGTAGTGATCGGCACCGGCGTGGGCGGGGGACTTGTCAGCGGCGGCCGCTTGGTTCACGGCCGGCTCGGAAATGCCGGACACCTAGGTCACATCGTGGTGGAGCCGGGTGGCCGTGCCTGTCCGTGCGGTGGACGCGGCTGCCTCGAGGCCTACTGCAGCGGCCCTTCGATCGAACAGGAGACCGGGCGGCCACCGCAACGCGCTCCTGCCGCGATAGTCGAACGCAGTGGGCTGTTGCTCGGCCGAGCGCTCGCTTCGGTGGCGGCGATCTGCGACCTGCGCCTGGCGGTTGTCGGAGGGTCTGTTGCGCTGGGCTTCGGCGACGTCTTCTTCAACGCCGCGCAAGAGGAGCTCGATCGGCGGGCCAAGCTGCCGTTCATCGCCGGCGCTCGGGTGGTGCCGGCTGGCCTCGGGGGTCTCGCCCCTCTGGTCGGCGCCGCCGCGCTTGCCCACGTGCGCCTCGGCTGACCGGCCAACCGCGGATAGAACTAGCCTCTATCGCATGCAGCCGACGTACACCCCAGAGGCCGAGGCCTACCGTGAAAAGGTGCAGGCGTTCCTCGCCGAGAAGCTCCCCACCAACTGGGGCGGGATCGGCAAGCTGCAAGGCGTTGCACTCACCGATTTCGTGCGTGAATGGCGTAAGACCTTGTTCGACGGCGGATACCTCGCGCCCGGTTGGCCGGTGCAGTATGGCGGCGGCGGGCTGTCGGCGCTGGAACAGGTGATCCTCGCCGAGGAGTTCGCCAAGGCGGGTGTGCCGACCGGTGGCCCGAATGACGTGTTCGGCATCCAGATGCTTGGCAACACCCTGCTGCAGTGGGGCACGGATGAGCAGAAGCAGCGCTACCTGCCGCGGATCCTGTCTGGTGCCGACGTGTGGTGCCAGGGCTACTCCGAGCCGAACGCCGGCAGCGACCTTTCCAACGTGGGCCTGAAAGCGGAGCTAGACGGTGACCAGTGGGTGCTCAACTGGCAGAAGATCTGGACGTCGGCCGGGCACCTGGCCGACCACATCTTCACCCTGGCGCGCACCGACCCTGACGCGCCGCGCCACAAGGGCATCTCCTTCTTGCTCGTCGGCATGCGCCAACCCGGTATCGAGGTACGTCCGATCAAAATGATCTCCGGCGAGAGCGAATTCAACGAGGTGTTTTACACCGATGCCACGACGCCCAAGGAGGAAGTGGTCGGTGGCCTCAACAATGGTTGGGCGGTGGCCATGACTCTGCTTGGCTTCGAGCGTGGCGAGGCGGCGGCAACTGTCCCGATCCGGTTCCGCGCCGAGCTCGACCGCTTGCTGAAGCTGGCCACCGAGCGCGGCTTGAACAACGACCCGATCATCCGCCAACGGCTTGCACAGGCATACATCAAGGTGCAGATCATGCGCTACAACGGAATGCGCGTTCTGACCCAGTTCCTGCACGGCCATCACCCCGGCCCCGATGGGGCGATCTCCAAGTTGTATTGGAGCGAGTACCACAAGATCGTCACCGAACTCGCTGTCGACATCCTCGGGGCCGACGCGCTGACGCCGACAGGGCGGCATCCGTCGTCGGCGTTCCAGGCTGACGATGCCGGCGCACCGAACAGTTCAGCGAGCTGGGTGGGCACATTCCTCAACGCCAGAGCCGGAACGATCTACGCCGGCTCGTCGCAGATCCAGCGCAACATCATCGGCGAGATGGTTCTCGGGCTGCCGAAGGAACCGCGTCCGTGAGACCGGTTGCGGTCTTCGGCGTGGTCGCAGCCGTCGGCCGTCGCCCGGCGCTGTGGGCGGTTGCCTGGCGCCAGCTACGTCGCACCAGTCGTCCGCAGTGGTGGCGGCACCGCCCCTTCCTGCCTGTTCCGCCGGCCGCGTACATGCGGTTCCGGCTGGTGACCCAGTACGGCACAGCCGATCATCGGATAGCCGGCGAGGATGTCGTCTCCTACCTGCAGTGGTGCAAGATGCAGGTCGGATGACCGCTATGGCCGTTGCAAACCGCCGGACCCGCCGGCGAGTGCGTCTGTAGGGTCACGGCGATGAGAAGCGCGCTGGTGCTGAACGCCACGTACGAGCCGCTATCGGTAGTTCCGTCGCGTCGCGCCGCTTGCCTGGTGCTGGCGGACAAGGCCGACGTGTTGGCCAACGACGGTACGTTGCTGCGTTCCGCCTCGCTGAGCATCCCGAACCCGGTGGTCATCCGGCTGCGATATGTGGTCAAGGTGCCGTATCGGCGGCGCGCCACGCTGTCGCGTCGTGCCGTGTTTGCCCGCGACGAGCACGTCTGCCAGTACTGCGGGTGTCTGGCCGACTCGATCGACCACATCATGCCGCGGTCGCGCGGCGGGTGCCACGAGTGGGAGAACGTTGCGGCCGCGTGCCGGCCGTGCAACCTGCGCAAGCGCGACCGCACTCCCGCAGAAGCCAACATGGCGCTGGCCCGTCCGGCGCGCGCCCCCAAGGCCTTGGCGTGGGTCACGGTCTCGGTGGGTCTCGTA
>JBDSMK010000050.1:0-12277 GCA_039915905.1 Ilumatobacteraceae bacterium | reverse complement strand
CCCGGCCGCTTTGCGGCGATGTGAGCTGCTCGCCGAGGTCCAATTGCCGAGCCAGCTCGGTGGCCCACGGCACTCGTGCCAGGAATGCGTCGGCGCCTTCGTCGATGGCGGCCAGGCCGGCGAACGGCGACGTGCGGATCTTGCCACCGAGGTGTTCGCCAGCCTCCAGCACGGTGACCCGCGGGGCATCAGCCCGTGAAGTGAGCGCATGAGCTGCTGCCAGGCCGGTGATGCCCCCGCCGACCACCACTACGTGCCTTTCGCCCGTCGTCCCAGCGCCCTTCATCCGAGCGCCGTCACTCTCGCCGCCAGCGCGGCCATCACGCCCGGGTCGTCGTTCACGCATGCCGTACGGTCGAACCGCAATCCGGCCTTCTCGGCGCGTGCGCTGGCCTCGATGTCGAGGTCGTAGAGCACTTCGAGGTGGTCGGCGACGAATCCCACTGCGCTGACGAGCACACCGTCGGCGTTCTCGCTGACCGACAGCTCGTCGATCACCTGCAAGATGTCTGGACCAATCCACTGCTCGGAGGTTCTCCCCGCGCTCTGCCAGGCGACCGACCACTGGCTCCAACGGCCGAGCCCGACTGCCGCCGCAACGGCCTCAGCGGTGGACCGCAGTTCTGCCGCGTACGGGTCGCCGGTAGCCAGGATGCGCTCTGGAAGTGAGTGGGCGGTGAACACCACCTTGGTGTTGGGTGGCATCACCGCAAGCCTTGCGGCCAGATCGGCGGCGATGAACTCGATGAACGCGGGCTCGGTGGCCCAACTGCGGATGCCGTCGACGGTGATGCCGTGTTCCGCACCGGCGCCGGCAAGTCGATCGAGGTACTGGCCCACCGAGTAGGCGGAGTAGTGCGGCGCCAGCACGACACCGATGATCCGCCGGAATCCGGCGACAGCCAGGGTTGCGACCGAGTCTTCGATCCGCGGGGTGCCGTGCTTGGTGCCCAGCGACACGAGGTATCGGCCCGGTGCAGCGCTGTCGAGGGCGAGCTGCAATGCGTCGCACTGCGCGGTGCTGCGCGCTGCCAGCGGCGAGACGCCACCGATGGCCGCATAGCGGGCGGTGAGCGCGGCGAGTTGCTCGGGCGATGGTGGCGAGCCGCGACGGATGTCGGTGTAGTACGGCAGGATCTGATCGGCTGATGCCGGTGTGCCGTAGGCCATGGCCAGCACGGCGATCCGCTGCTCGGTGCTCATCGGCGAGTCGTCTCGTGAACCCTGGCGACGACTGCGGCGAGAACGTCGGGATCAGTGTTCGGCTGCACCCCGTGGCCGAGGTTGAAGATGTGGCCGGGGTGCCCATCGTTGTCGGCGAGCACCTCGTCGGTCCCGCGCAGGGCGACCTCCGTTCCCGCTAGCACCAAAGCCGGATCGAGGTTGCCCTGCACGACCAACCTGTCGCCCATTCTGCGTCGGGCGTCGCTTATCGATGTGCGCCAGTCGAGGCCGAGCACCGTGGCGCCGGCGGCCGACATCGACTCCAGCAAGTGGTCGCAGCCGACCCCGAAGTGGATGCCGGCTGCAAGCGGATGGCGGGCGGCAATGCCCGTGAACACGGCAGTCGAGTGCGGCAGCACGAACTGGTCGTAGTCCGATCTCGATAGCGCCCCGGCCCATGAGTCGAACAGCTGGAAGGCCCGCGCCCCGTTGTCCAGTTGGCTGCTGATCGAGGCGACCGCATGTTGCACAAGACGCTGCATGATCGCAGTCCACAGATCTGGCGTTGTGTGGATCAACCGCTTGGTGTTCTCGTAGGTGCGGCTTGGATGACCTTCGATCAGGTAGCTGGCGACGGTGAACGGGGCTCCGGCGAACGCCAGCAGCGGCACCCCGGGATCAAGCTGGCTCACCGCGCTTCGCACTGTTTCGAGCACGTATGGGGTGTCACGTGGCGGGTCCAGTTCGACGAGCCGGCGCAGGTCGTCGAACGTTCGCAACGGCCTGTTGCACACCGGCCCGGTACCGGGGGTCACATCGATGCCGAACCCGACAGCGTGGGCCGGCACGACGATGTCGCTGTACAGCACCGCGGCATCGACGCCATAGCGCCTCACGGGCTGCAGAGTGAGCTCGGCCGCGAGCTCCGGCTGCTTGATCGCGTCGAGGATGCTTCCAGGACCGCGCTTGGCCCGGTACTCGGGAAGGCTGCGACCGGCCTGGCGCATGAACAACACCGGGGTGTGGCTCGTCGGACGCGCGGCGGCGGCGTCGAGGAAGACGGAGGCAGGGGTGGTCGGTGTTGCCGGCATATGCCCAGCGGACGCTATCGGCGTGCGGTCTATGCAGGGGAGTCCTGAGGCGCTCCGGTAGAGTTGTTCGGCCCATGACGCAGCAGCATCCCGATCTCGCCTCCGAACAGGAACTGATCGACTACGCGTACCGCTGCCTGCAGCGCAGCCGGGATGACGCGTGGAAGATGCGCGATTTGCACGAGGGCACGCTGGGTGGAACGTTTCAGGCGCGCTACGAGCGCGACGTTTTCGACGAGGCGGTGGTCAACCGGCTGACTCAACTCGATCTCGGCGATGCTGCGCTCGTCTTCGGTCGGATCGACCGCTATGCGGAGAGCCCCAACGCAGTGGAGAGCTTCCACATCGGCCGGTTGGCCGTGGCCAACGAGCACAGTGACCCGATCGTGGTTGATTGGCGTGCACCGGTGGCTGAACCCTTCTACCGCGCCACCGGCCGCGAGACGATGGGCCTGGCCCGCCGTCGGCACTTCGCGGTGCAGGGCCGCGAGCTGCTCGACATCGAAGACGAGTTGTTCGGCGAAGGCCGCCTCGGTGTCGGCACCGAACTGCTCGACGACGCCACACCTTCCGGCGAAGCGCCACCGATCGGTGCCGGGTTGCGTGGCTACAGCACGCTGCTGACGGTTCTGGGCCGCGGCCGCACCGGTCAGCTCGGCGACATCGTGGCCACCATCCAGGCTGAGCAGGACGAGATAATCCGAAGCCCGCAAGCCGGCGTGCTGGTGGTGCAAGGTGGTCCTGGAACGGGTAAGACCGTGGTGGCGTTGCATCGTGCCGCGTACCTCCTGTACACCTTCCGGTTCCCACTCGAGGACCAGGGCGTGCTCGTCATCGGCCCCAATCGTGTGTTCCTTCGGTACATCGAAAGGGTGCTGCCATCGCTCGGCGAAGCCGGAGTGGAGCAGGTCGTGTTGGCCGATCTGGTGCCCGGCGTGGAGTGGGCGCGCTACGGCATCGACCCGGTTGATTCGCCGTTAGCGGCCACCACCAAGGGTGACATCCGGATGGCGGCGATGATCGACCAGGCAGTCACCGACCGCGAAAGACCTTTGCGCGATGAGCTGGTCGTTCCGTTCCGCACCGGCTTCCTGCGACTGAGGACCGACGAATCGAAGCGCATCGTGCGCGCCGCGCAGCGCCGTTTCCGGCGGCACAACGCCGCCCGCCGTTGGGTGGAGAGCGAGATCTGGGCTGCGATGGCGGCCACCTGGCGCGAGCCGTTGGGCACCACTGAGGTTCGTGAAGCATTGCGCAACTTGCCCGAGGTGCGCGTTGCGTTGGAACGGATGTGGCCGGTGCTGACACCGGCCGAGTTGCTCCGCGATCTGTTTGGCAGCAAGGCCCTGCTGCGTCTGGCCGGGCGAGCCAATCTGGCAGAGCACGAGTACCTTTCGCTGTACCGGGAGCGTGCCGAAATCGGCACCGTGCGGTGGACCGATAACGACGTGGCCCTGCTCGACGAGGCGCGCAGCTATCTCGGGGTGCGCCCTGGTCGGTCCACGGCGAACGGGCCGCGTCCAGACGACGCCGACGAGATCCGCACCTACGGCCACATCGTGATCGATGAGGTGCAGGATCTCACTCCGATGCAGCTGCGAATGGTCTCTCGTCGTTCTTTGAACGGCAGCATGACGGTCGTCGGCGACATCGCCCAGGCAACCGGCGCACTGGCGCCCAATAGTTGGGACGACGTGCTGCGCCATCTGCCCAACGTCCGTCCATCGCGGGTGATCGGTCTCAGCGTCGGTTACCGGATCCCTCACCAGCTAATGGAACTGGCCAACCGGGTGATGCTCGCGGCCACCCCGACGTTGCGCGCTCCTACAAGCGTGCGGATGGGCGACGAACGGCCGGAGGTGGTGCGCGTCGACGCTTCCGAGTTGTTGACGGCGATCGCTGCGGCCACACGCCGGATGGACCACGACATCGGTGACGGCAACATCGCCGTGGTCGTGCCCGACTCGATGGTGGAGCGGGTCTCGCAGGTGCTCGCCGACGCCGGCATCGTCCATGGTCGGGCCACCCGAAGTGCGTTGGAGATGGGTATCACCGTGGTACCGGTGAGCGTGGTCAAGGGCCTCGAACTCGACGGTGTGGTGGTGGTGGAACCGGCACGGATCGTCGCCGAGGAGCAGCAGGGTTTGCGCGCGCTGTACGTCGCCTTGACCCGCAGCACCCGGCAGTTGACGATCATCCATGCCCAGCCGTTGCCGGCCGCGATGCTCTGACGGCAAGGGCTCAGCGAAACGACGCGGTTACCGGCGGCCCGACTGCGTTGCAATTCGTTGGGTTGGGTTGAGTTGCTGCAGGTGTTACGTGATGTGGGCGGCTACCGGTTCACTTCGGTGGCGGTGTGCCGAGGAACGCGGTCACCAGGTCGGTCAGGTTGCGGAAGGCCTTGTCGGCATCAGCGGCGCGGTTGAACGTCGCGGCCCGATTGCTCAGCGCCACTGCACCCTCGAAACTGCCGAGCAGTTCCGGGCGACCCTTGCCGACCTCCTGCTTGGAGGCGGCCCACAGCGAGGTGATCTGGTCCGCTACAGCGGTCTTGTCGCCGTCGCTCGTTATCGTCCCGGAGAGCAGCCCAGCCTCGTGCACCAGTCGTGGTAGGAGGGTGGCGGCGTCGCCGGAGGGGGCGGTGGTGGTGGTGGCGGCAACTGGTCCACTGGGAATCGACGCGTCATAGACCGTCTTCGTGCAACCGCTGACGCCGAGCACCGCAAACGTGGTGATTGCCGCAGCTGCGATGGTGGTTCGGCCGTGACGGCCCGTCATGCGAGAACCAGGATGCGGCTGCTGGTGAACGCGTCGACGTCGACTGCTCGACCGCTGATGTCAACGGTCACGCCGCCATCGGGCGCTGCGGCGGTGATCGAACCGACGCGACCGGGCAGCAGGCTCGACCCCTCCAGGAAGTCGAGCAGGCCCGGCGCGAACTCCAGTTCCTCGGTGATCCGGGTGATCGTGAACCCGGCGCCGACCGCCAGGTCGGCCAACGTAACCGTGTCCGGTGCATCGTAGGTGGAACCGGGGATCGGATTGCCGTGCGGACAGGTGGTTGGGTTGCCGAGAACGCGTACCAGCGCGGTTTCCACGGCGTCGCTCATCACGTGCTCCCACCGTCCGGCTTCATGGTGCGCCTCCGCCCAGGACAACCCGAGGATGTCCGTTAGGAACCGCTCGGCGATGCGGTGGCGGCGGACAACTTTCTGGGCCAGAGCCAGCCCGGACGTGGTCAGGCGGATCGCACCGGCGGTCGTGATCAGCCCCTCGGCCTCCATCCGGCGCATCATCTCGCTGACGGCCGGCCGGCTCACCTTGAGGCGGTCTGCGATGCGTGCCTGGATCACAGCGACATCGTCTTCGTCGAGTTCGAAGATGCACTCGCAGTATTCCTCAAAGGCGGGATGGTGCTCCCCGTAGGCGGGCATGGCCCAAGGCTACCGGCGTCGCAACCACTCCTCGCCGCGGCGCAGCCTGCGCTGCAACTGGTCGTTGGTAGCACTGCCGACGTTGGCCAGTCCAGAAAGCCGGTTGAGCTCGGAGTTGACCTTGGCGTGCTTCCACCCGGTTCGGTCCACCAACGCCCTGGCCACCTCGGCGTTGCGTTCACGGAGCTCCTCCTTGCGTTCAGCGACACTCAGCTCGTCACTCAGTCCGAATCCGGCATCGGTGGGGATCTCCTGCAGTTCCACCTCCGCTGCGACAAGGTGATCGGCTGTTGGTTCCGCGACCTCCGGCTCGTCGTCGAACAATGTCAGCCCGGCCTCGGTGAACGCGTGGACGGACATCCCCGTGGCCACCGAGGACAGCACACTGAACAACGAGAGCTGCTCGGGCTCCTCGAAGCGTGCGGCCACTTCGGCGAGATCGCGGTCAAGTGTGTCGACGTCCTCGGTCTCGTCGTCGGCGGGCGGGCGCAGCACGTGGCGGCGCGCGTCGGCTATCTGGAAGGCATGGGTGCGCAACCGCGGATCGTCGGGTATGAAGACGTACGCCTTCTGGCTCGGTTGACCCTTCTGCCAGCGCACGAACCGCCCCACCGCCTGTCTGAAGAACAGTTCGGTGGCCACGGTCGTGGCGTATACCCCGACACGCAGTCGGGGGATGTCGACACCCTCGCTGACCATCCGCACGGCGACGAGCCACGGTGAGCTGCCCCCGGCAAACTCGCCGATCCAGCGCGAGGCTTCCGGATCATCGCTGACCACGACCCGTGAATCTGCGTTGAACCGGCGGCGGATGAATGCTGCGATGCCGCGGGCGTGGTCCTGATCGATGGCGATGACCAGGGCGCCGGCATCGGGTTGATGGCGGCGGATCGCAACAAGTCGCTCATTGGCCTGGGTCAATACGCTCGGCAGCCATTCCCCTTCGAGGCTCAGCGCGGCGCGCAGACGGTGGCCCATCGCGGTGCGGTCCACCTCGTCATGGAAGTTCGCCGATTGCAGCGTGCCGTCGGGAGCGCTCCATTCCATCAGCCCGTCGAACCGGGGAAAGTACACCGGGCGCACCACACCGCCGTCGCGCAGCGCTTCGGCGTAGCCGTAGGTGTAGTCAGGCTGGGCTTCGGTGCCTGAACCCGTCTCGCTGTAGCGCACGAACGGGATCGCGTTGGTGTCGCTGCGAAACGGTGTCCCGGACAGGCACAGTCGGCGCGCGGCGAGCTCGAAAGCGTTGCGAATGCTCGATCCCCAGGCCCGCTCGTCGCCGGCATGATTGATCTCGTCGAGGATCACGAACGCGTCGGCGGCCACTCCGCGCAGGCGCTTGGCGGTATCAGCGGTGGCCACCTGCTGGTACGTGGTCACTAGCCCGTGCACATCGCGGGCCAGCCCATCGGCCGGGGACCAGGTGTGGTCCAGCTCCAAACCGAGGCGGTGCGCGGCGCGGGCCCACTGCAGCTTGAGGTGGCTGGTCGGGGCGACCACCACCACCCTGCGACGTTGCTCGGCCAGCGCGGCACGGGCGCAGGCCAGGGCAAACGTGGTCTTGCCGGCCCCTGGGGTGGCCACCGCGAGGAAATCCGAGCTGTTCGATGCGGTGAAATCGTCGAACGCGGCGCGCTGCCATGCTCGGAGTTGCACTCGTTCGCTCATCGGGACCGTCGAGTGTGCCTGCCGACCTGCCCACCTCCAACCCATTGCCGATCGCGCCCGGTGGAACTCCCGGAAAGTGTGTGATACCCCCGGCGTAGCCTGCCGACATGGCCGACCATCGAGTGCTCGAGGCGTTCTCGCCCGCCGTGGCTGAGTGGTTCGCGGCCTCGTTCCCGGAGCCCACGCCAGCTCAGGTCCAAGGTTGGCCGTCCATCGTCGGCGGTCACCACACCCTCGTGTGTGCACCCACCGGCAGCGGCAAGACGCTCACCGCATTCCTGGCCTCGATCGACCGCCTGGTCACTTCCGAGCCGGCCGACGCTGCCGACCCGAAGAGTCGGGCGCGCACGCGGGTGTTGTACATCTCGCCATTGCGAGCGCTGGCCTTCGACGTCGAAAAGAACCTCCGTGCCCCGTTGATGGGTATCGGACTGGCGGCGGAACGGTTGGGCGTGCAACTGCGTTCGCCGTCGGTGGCGATGCGCACCGGCGACACGTCGGCGCGCGACCGCCAGGCCTTGGGCCGCCGCCCTCCCGACCTGCTGATCACCACCCCGGAGAGCCTCTATCTGATGCTCACGTCCAACATCCGCGAGACGTTGGTCAACGTCGAGACCGTGATAATCGACGAGATCCACGCACTGGCCACCACCAAGCGTGGCGCGCACCTGATGCTGTCGCTGGAACGGTTGGAGGAGATAACAGCCAACTCGCCGCAACGCATTGGGCTGTCGGCCACTCAGCGTCCGCTGGAGGAGGTCGCCCACTTCCTCGGCGGGCACCTGTCCGACGGTTCCCGGCGCCCTGTGACCATCGTCGACGCGGGTATTCGCAAACCGCTGGAGGTCGAGGTGGTCGTGCCTGTCGAAGACATGGGCGACCTCCAATCGGCGCCGCGCGCGAGCGCCGACGGGGCCGTATCTCAGCCACCGCGTCGCGGCAGCATCTGGCCGAACATCTACCCCCAGATCCTCAAGCAGGTGCTCGAGCACCGCTCCACCATCATCTTCTGCAACGCCCGTCGCCAGGCGGAACGGTTGGCCGCCCAGCTCAACGAGTTGTACGCCGAAACCCAGCAAGTCGCAGCCCAGCAAGCCGCAGCCCAGCAAGCCGCAGCCCTGCAAGCCGAAAGCCAGCAAGCCGCCGGCTCCGGCGACTCGTCGTCCACTCCACTGGTCATGGCTCCACTGGTCATGGCTCATCACGGTTCGTTGGCGCGCGAACAACGGGTGGTCATCGAGGATCAGCTCAAGCGTGGCGAGTTGCGCGGCATCGTTGCGACCAGTTCGATGGAGCTGGGCATCGACATGGGTGCAGTGGACCTCGTGATCCAGGTCGAATCGCCGGGCGCGGTGTCGCGTGGGTTGCAGCGCATCGGGCGTGCCGGCCACTCTGTCGGCGAACCGAGCCGCGGCACCATCTACCCCAAGCATCGTGGCGACCTGCTGGAGGCGGCAGTCGTGGTGCAACGAATGGTCACAGGGCAGATCGAGACCACCCGTTTCCTGCGCAACCCCTTGGACGTGCTGGCCCAACAGATCGTCGCGCACGTGTCGATGTCGCCCGACATGCCGGTGGCCGAGTTGGCCGCGCTCGTCCGACGCTGTGCGTGCTTTGCCGAGCTCAGCGACGAGCTGCTGAACAATGTTCTCGACCTACTTTCAGGGAGATACCCGAGCGACGAGTTCAGCGAGCTACGCCCGCGACTCGTATGGGACAGGGTGGCCTCGACGCTGCGAGCTCGAGACGGCTCCAAACGGTTGGCCGTCACCAGTGGAGGCACGATCCCGGACAGGGGCCTGTTCGGGGTGTTCCTGCCCGACGGCACCCGGGTCGGCGAGCTCGACGAGGAGATGGTCTACGAGAGTCGGCCAGGCGAGACATTCCTGCTCGGCGCCAGCACGTGGCGCATCGAGGACATCACCTTCGAACGCGTCGTCGTGGTCCCGGCACCGGGCGAACCCGGCAAAATGCCGTTCTGGCATGGCGACCGGCCAGGGCGCCCGATCGAACTTGGACGCGCCCTTGGAGCGTTCCAACGCGAGATCCACGCGATGGATCGCCGCACTGCCGTTCAGTCGTTGCGCACCACCTACGCGCTCGACGAACTGGCGGCCGACAACGTGCTGCTGTACCTCGACGAGCAGGCCGCCGCCACTGGTGTGGTGCCCGACGACCGCACCGTGGTGATCGAGCGCTTCCGCGACGAGATCGGCGATTGGCGGGTGTGCATCCTCACCCCGTTCGGGACTCCCGTTCATGCTCCCTGGGCGATGGCCATCGAGCGTCGTCTGGTGGAACGCTTCGACGTACCGGTGGAGACGATGTGGGGCGACGACGGCATCGTGTTGCGACTGCCTGATTCTGCCGACGAACTTCCCTTGGCCGAGCTGATCATCGATCCACAAGACATCGACGAGTTGGTGGTCGGGGCTTTACCGCAGACTTCGTTGTTCTCAGCACGATTCCGCGAATGTGCGGCGCGGGCGCTACTGCTGCCGCGTCGGCGGCCAGATCGGCGTACCCCGTTGTGGCAGCAGCGCCAACGGGCTGCCGGGCTGATCACCGTTGCCGCGCGGTACCCGAGCTTCCCGATCCTGCTGGAGACCTCGCGTGAGTGCCTACAAGACGTGTTTGACCTCCCGGCGCTGCGAGATGTCCTAGGTCAGTTGCAGAGCCGCGCGGTGCGGGTGGTGACTGTCGACACGGCCAGGGCCTCGCCGTTCGCGCAGAGCCTGCTTTTCAACTGGATCGCTGCGTACATGTACGAGGGCGACGCACCACTTGCCGAGCGACGGGCAGCAGCGCTGGCACTCGACCGCGACCTGCTTCGCGACCTGCTCGGTGCCGAGGAGCTTCGCGAACTGCTCGACCCAGGCGTGATCGCCGACGTCGAGTTGGAGCTGCAATGTCTGGCCGAGCATCGCCGGGCGCGCAGTGCCGACGAGCTGCACGACGTGTTCCGCAAGGTTGGCGACCTTACCGCCGTCGAGGTGGATCTGCGGGTGGCAGTCGCTGACGCGCCCAGCGCCCGTTATAACAGTGGCGATGGCGGAGCGCGATGGTTGGCCGAACTGCTCGCCCAGCGGCGGGTCATCGTCGTTGCCCTCGCAGGAGAGCAGCGGTACATAGCTGCCGACGACGCGGCGCGCTATCGCGACGCGTTTGGCTGCAACCTCCCGCTGGGTCTGCCGCAGGCGTTCACCGATCCACAACCGCAACCGCTAGAGTCGCTGGTCGCCCGTTACGCCCGCACACACGGGCCGTTTCTGACCGACGAGGTGTCCGTTCGGTTCGGTGTGCCCTCCACTCGTGTCGCCGGTGCGCTGGCAGCTCTCGAAGCGGCGGAGCGGATCATCCGTGGCGAGTTCCGACCGCTCGGGCTTGGGCGTGAGTGGTGTGACAGCGATGTACTTCGCCAACTGCGGCGCCGCTCGCTGGCCGGGTTGCGGCGCGAGGTCGAACCCGTCGATCACGATGCCTATGCGAGGTTCCTCCAGGCGTGGCATGGCATCCCGGCCGAACGCGGTGGCGCCGAGGCGCTGGTCGAAGCTCTCGGCCAACTGCAGGGTGCCGCGATGGTTGCTTCCACGCTGGAGACCGAACTGCTGCCCGCTCGGCTGCGCGGCTATCGCCCCGCCGACCTCGACGAGCTGTGCACGTCTGGTCTGGTGGTCTGGGTCGGCGCCGGTGCGATTGGCGTGCACGACGGACGGTTGCGCCTGTTCTTCGCCGACCAGTTGCCGCTGCTCTCGTCGGTCGCTGATGTCGCCGATCATCCCGATGGTGAGTTGCACGACGCGATCCGCGCACATCTGCAACAGCGCGGCGCCAGCTTCTGGGGTCAATTGCGGGCCGCTTGCGTCGCGGCCACAGATACCGAAGTGCTCACCGCGCTGTGGGATCTGGTGTGGGCCGGTGAAATCACCAACGACTCGCTGGCACCGCTACGCGCGATGCTCGGTAGCCGTCTCGGTTCGCGGCGGGCAACCAAGGCACCGCTCGGCAATCGTCCCCGACCAGGGCGGCTGACGCGCATCGGGCCGCCCACCGCAGCGGGGCGTTGGAGCCTCGTCGAGCCGCTGCGACTGCCGACCCCGACGCCCACTCAGGCGGCGCATGCGATGGCCTTGCAACTGCTGGAACGCTATGGGGTGGTCACTCGCGAGGCGGTGCTCGCCGAAGGAGTGTCAGGTGGCTATTCGGCGGTGTACGGCGTGCTCAAGGTGCTTGAAGAACGCGGCCAGGTTCGCCGTGGGTACTTCGTCGACGGGCTCGGCGCCGCCCAGTTCAGCGTGCCGGGGGCGGTCGACAGGTTGCGCGGGGTCCGCGACGTTGTCGATGTCGTGCTGCACCCCGAGCTCACACCGGTTCCTATCGTTCTCGCCGCCACCGACCCGGCGCAGCCTTACGGGGCAGGCGTTGCCTGGCCCGAATCGGCGTCCGGCAGGCCGGCGCGCATCGCCACTGCGCTAGTGGTGCTGCGCGCCGGTGTGCCGTTGGCGTGGTTCGATCGCCGATCCGGAAGTGTCATCTCGTTCGCCCGCGCCGCCCACGATCCTGGTTGGGTCGAGGCGCTGGCGAGGCTGGTGAAAGACGGCCGGCTGCGCAGCGTGGAGGTCCGCAAGGTCGACGCCGCTGCAGTCGACCCCGCGTCACCGATCTGCACCTCGCTGCGCGCCTCGGGATTCATCGAGGGCTACCGCGGTTGGATCGTGCGCGGGTGACGATCGGGCTACGACTGCGACCAGCTGTTCCGACTGATGCTGAGGCGCTTCGCTGCATCGAACGGCTGGCCGGCGAGGCGTTCCGCACCATCGGGATGGATTGGGTCGCCGACGGCGAGGTGCCGTCTGTCGACACCCTTGTCGGATATGCCGCGGCTGGTAGGTCGTGGGTTGCGGTCACGCTCGACGAGAC
>JBDSMK010000001.1:0-4005 GCA_039915905.1 Ilumatobacteraceae bacterium | reverse complement strand
CATGCTTTGCAGTGACGGCCTGGTTGACGAGGTGCCCGACACCGACATCGCCGAGATCCTCGGAGAGGTGGACGACCCGCAGACCGCCGCCGACGATCTCGTGACACTGGCAAACAACAACGGCGGCCGCGACAACATCACCGTGATCGTGGTGGACGTGCTCGTCGGCGCCGACCCGGCACCGAACAGCGACGCGGCCGTCACGCTGACACCCCCACCTGACGTCGACGGCACTGCCGCACCGGCCAGTCCGGCCGGAGCAACAACGGCCGGAGCAACGACGGGCGAATCAACGACGGGCGAATCAACGACGGCCGAATCAACGACGGCCGAAGCAACGACGCCCGGAGCCGGCGACTCAGCACCGTCAACCCCCGAGCCGGGTGCAGCGACATCCGGCGCCACTTCAACCGCCGCGACTACAACCGGCGCAACAATGGCGGCCGGGGCGACAACGGCTGCGACCACAACCGCAGCACCACTTGCTGCAAATGCAACAACCCGACCCAGACGGCTGACGATGCGGCTGTTCCTCGTGCTACTCGCGATCGCCGTGGTGGTCACCGTGGCCATCGTGTTGATCGCGGTGGCCGTTCACGACAGCAACGACACCCCCGCACCAACCACGACCACATCGACGACGACATCGAGCACAACCTCGCCGAGCACAAGTACGAGCCCGAACACGAGCACAGCAACAGCCACCACCATCGTCACCCAGACAACGGCTGCAGCGGGTGCGCCGACGAGTGCAGCGGCGTCGCCGTCGACGGGCTGAGCATGTCCCAGACGTCACCGATCGCCGGCGCCCGGCGGCGCACCGAACTCAGTCTGGTGATCATGGCCGGGGTGATCACCGCCGTCGCCTACACCCTGGCCTCGCTCGGCAAGAACGCCACCATCCCGCCGATCATCGTGCCGTTCCTCATCGCCACACTCGGCCTGCTGATCGTGGCCCACATCGCCAACCGTTGGCTTGCCGGCGGCGCCGACGCCACCCTGCTGCCGCTTGCCGCACTGCTCAACGGCATCGGCTACGTGATCATCGCTCGTCTCAGTGACCGCCTGGCAAGCCTGCAGACGACCTGGACGTTCATCTCGATCATCGCCTACGTGGCCACCTTGCTGTTCGTCCAACGGGCACCCGACCTGGCCCGCTACAAGTGGACCTTCCTGTTCGTCGGCGGCGGTCTGCTGCTGATGCCACTGGTGCCGCACGTTGGCGCGACGTTCGGTGGGGCACGGATCTGGGTGCACATCGGTCCGGTGAACTTCCAGCCAGGCGAGTTCGCCAAGGTACTGCTAGCCCTGTTCTTCGCCGGTTACCTCGCCGAGCGCCGCGAACTGATCGCCGCCGGAACCTGGAAAGTCGGCCCGCTACGCCTGCCGGAACCGCGCTACCTGTTGCCGATCGTGCTCGCATGGGGCTTCGCAGTGCTGGTGATGGTGGCCGAGAAGGACCTCGGTTCGTCGCTGATGTTCTTCGCCTTGTTCGTGGTGATGCTGTGGGTAGCCACGGAGCGGGCCAGCTTCCTGGTGCTCGGGCTGGCCCTGTTCGCCGGCGCCTCGTACACCGCGTGGCGCCTGGTACCGCACGTGCAGACCCGAGTGGCCATCTGGCGCAACCCGTGGCCGGTGTACCAGGGCAACGGCTACCAGATCATCCAGGCGATGTTCGCGATGGCCAACGGCGGCACCGGTGGCACCGGCCTCGGCCTCGGCAACCCGACGAAGATCCCGGAGGTCAAGAACGACTTCATCTTCGCCGCGATCGGCGAGGAGATGGGCCTCATCGGGGCCACTGCGATCCTCATCGCGTTCCTGTTGATCATCGGCAGCGGTCTGCGCATCGCGATCCGCAGCGAGCGACCGTTCGAAAAGCTGCTGGCAACCGGGCTCACCGCGATCCTCGGGATCCAGGCGTTCATCATCATCGGCGGCGTCATCCGGGTCGTCCCGCTGACCGGCATCACACTTCCGTTCGTCAGCTACGGCGGCTCCAGCCTGCTCGCCAACTACGTACTGCTGGCGCTGTTGGTGCGAGTCAGCGACTCCACCGCGCGCCACATCGGTGAGGTGCCCGACGATCCGACGATAAACGAACGACTCGCGGCCCGCCGCAAGCGTCGCGAGGTTCACCGTCTCGCCAAGGCCGAATCGTGAACAAGCAGATCCGCCGGCTCGCAGTAGGTCTTGCTGCGTGCTACGTGCTGCTGTTCGTGCAGCTCAACGTGCTGCAGGTGGGGCGTCAGACCGCGCTCAACGGCGACTTCCGCAACCAACGCCAGACCGAGCGCGACTTCAACAAGCCGCGCGGCCCGATCGTCAGCTCCGACGGAGTGGTGCTCGCCGAGACCGTACCGAGCGCACCGGGCGACAAGATCAAGTACCAACGCACCTACCCGACGGGTGACCTGTTCAGCAACGTCACCGGGTACTACACCTTCGCCTACGGATCCACCCAGCTGGAACGCAGCAAGAACGACGTGCTCACCGGTTCCACCTCCGAGCAGCAACTGCGGGCTCTTCCCAACCTGCTCGGCGGCGGCGACAACACCGGCAGCGTGGTCCTGACGATGCGCGACGACGTTCAACAGGTTGCAGCCAAGGCACTCGGCGGCCACGAGGGTTCGGTCGTGGTGATGGACCCGCACAGCGGTGCGGTGCTGGCAATGGTCAGCAACCCGAGGTTCGATCCGAACCCGATCGCCGACCACGACACGGCGAAGGCCGGCGCGTTTCTCGACGCGCTCAACCAGTACCCAGGCAAACCGCTGCTGGCCAACGCCTACCAGGAGCGTTACATGCCGGGCTCGGCGTTCAAGGTGCTGACCACCTCGATCGCCTTCGAGGACGGCGTTACCACGATGGACCGCTCGTTCCCGGTGCTCACCTCGTGGACACCACCGCAGACCACCAACCCGATCGGGAACTACGGCGGTGAAGCGTGCGGCGGGACGATGGCCGTCGTCTTCTACCGCAGCTGCAACATCCCCTTCGCCCAGATGGCCATCGAACTCGGACCGCAGAGGATGGTCGATGGCGTGAAGAAGTGGGGCGTCGGCGAGAAGCTGCCGTTCGACCTTCCCGGCGCTGTCGCCAGCAAGTTCGGAGAGGTCGCCGACTTCACCAACTCACTGCCCCTTCTGGGCATCGGCGGGTTCGGACAGGGCGAAGACCAGATGGTCCCGTTGCACATGGCGATGGTCGCCAGCACCGTGGCCAACGGTGGCCAGATGATGAAGCCGTACGCCATCAAGGCCACCTTGGATCACAAAGGAGGGGTGCTCGATCAGACCCAGCCGGCTGTGTGGAAAGAGCCGATCCTGGCGTCGACGGCGGCAACGCTGACGACGTTGATGATCGGCGTTGTCAACCAGGGCACCGCTCGGCAGATGCAGTTGGCCAACAACATCCAGGCCGCGGCCAAGACAGGAACCGCGCAGCTCAACAGCAAGGGTCAGCCGGAACAATCGAACGCTTGGATCATCGGCTTCGCACCGGCAGACAACCCGAAGTATGCGATCGCGGTGGTCCTCAGGGGCGGACCCAACGACGCCATCAGTGCCAGCACCGGCGGCCGCCTGGCGGGGCCGATCGCCAAGGCTGTGTTGGACTACATGTTCGCCAACAACACCCCCACGTCATGACCAGCAGACGTCACGACCAGCAGATGAACAGCCCGCCTCGCAAACCCCACACCCGCCAGCCGCAATCCATCGTGAACTCATCACCACTGCGCAGGTGGATAACCTCGGAGATCATGTCCAAGTCTTGGACGGGCCAAGACGAGATATTCGACATGAGACAACAGAACAGGCAGCCGTGACGACCAACAGCGAGCGGGCCGTGCTCAACGACCGCTATGAGATCCGCCAGCGCATCGGCCGCGGGGGAATGGCCGACGTGTTCCTGGCCCGCGACCTCCTGCTCGATCGTGCTGTGGCGATCAAGGTGCTGTTTCCCGAGTTCGCGACCGACCCCAACTTCGTCGAGCGCTTCCGT
>JBDSMK010000492.1:0-2849 GCA_039915905.1 Ilumatobacteraceae bacterium | reverse complement strand
AGGCCGACGATCAACGCGGTCAGCCACGGGTCGGTGAATCCTTGACCGCCCGGTGGTACTGCACCGCCGCCGGAGAGATCGACAGCTCCTGCGCCGGAGACCGGCTTGACGCAGTCGAGGATCGTCGCGCCGTTCTTGTTCTGCGGACCCTTGCACGCCAGAACTGGTCCGTCGCCGGACTTCGCGGAGACCACGTCGGTGGTCACCAGGTTGTCGATCAAAGCTTGAGGATCGTCGATCCGTGCTGACGCTGTGACGTTGTCGAGGCCGCGCTGCGCCTTGGCGAGACCGGTGATGAACTCCGGCGGGAGGTTGCGGAAGTGCATGGTCGCCTTGACCTCGATCGTCGCTCCTGCTGGCAGCTTCGATGTGTCGAAGGTGTACGGAATACGAATCGAGTCGAGTGGGAAGTGCTCGCCGGTCTTCGGGTCGGTGCCCTGGCGCACTGACTGCAACGCGTCCATCTTGAGGCCGTCGATCGTCCGTTGGCGGACCTTGACGATGTCGGGCAGGAACGACTGGTACGGGACCTCGGTGAAGGTTCCCGAGTTGGTCGGGTCGCCGTCGGTGAGGATCTTCTGGAAGTTGGCCAGCCACGGGTCGCAGTCTCCGGCCGCCGACGGCTGGGCGAACACGATGTTGCCGTTGGGGATGTCGCTGGCCTTCTTGCCGAGCGTGGAAGCGACCGAGGCCGGGTCGCATTGCGGCAACGGCGCGCCCTTTTTGGTGACAACGCCCGACGAGCACGGCGAACCCAGGCCCTGCCCGGCGAACTCGTTCACCAGGCACACCGGATCACCATTGGAATCAGTGGCCGAGACTTCCAGCCAGAACTGTCTGGCAAACGCGAATCCGGTGGGGAAGGCGTGGCCGAGCAGGTTGTTGGTGACGACTACGTCTGCCGTCTGGGTTCCCGCGGCGGCGCCATCGGTGGAGGCAGCGGCATCGTCGACCTCGAGGGTGACCGCTGACTGCAGCAGCGCGGCGCGATCGGCGAGGATCTTGTTGACGGTGTCGGCTGGCAGACCGAGATTCGTGTAGGCGGCGGGGTCGAGGTCGTAGTCGACACCGACGAAGGTGTGCGAGCGCTGCGGTCGGTTCGGCAGTGGCAGGAAGCCGGGCGCCGAGTCGACCACCGGTTGTTGGGTGTCGTTTGAAGCAGTCGGCATGTGGCACTCGATGCAGCCGAGTGGGCGGTCGACGACCGGGTCGGTCTTTCCGATCGTGGCGGCGAAGCCGGCTACGTAGTCCTGCCATTCGTCGAACGTGGTTTGCAACACCAGGTCGGCGAGGGTGCCGTCGGCTCGACGCTGCAACTCGTGCCCGTTGAGGGTGAAGTCGCCGTTGTCGTCACCGGTGTCGTTGGAGGCGAACGGTGAGGTGCCGTCACCGCCGAGGTCGACCTTGATGTTGTGACATGCACCGCAGGCAATCGACGTGGCAATCGGATCGTCCCAGAAGCCCACCTCGCTCTGGCCGATGTCGTGGACGCGGACCGGTAGGGGATTGGGGTCTCTGAACAGCGGGCCGTAGACCGTGCCGTAGTCGTCGCGCGTCCCACTCTGCACATTCAGTTTGCCCAGCCCGGCACCTTCGCCCAACGGTGAGCTCTGGGTGTGGCAGACGAGACAGTTGACCCCGTCGTTGTTGATAGCCGCGCCGCCGCCGGACACCGCTGCCGGACCGCGATCGGTGGCCTGGTTCAGGGGAAGCACGGCACTCGGGTCGTCGACGAACTGCGCGCCAACCGGCGCGTGGCAGTTGATGCACGTCTGGCCGTACTTTGCGAACAACTGCCGCTGATTGCTACCCAGCTCGCGTGCGAGTTGCTCGTTCTTGGCGAGCGTTACGGGAAGCTGCGCCTCCATGATCGTGCCGGTCTGGGCGTGAGCCATAGACGATGACTTCCAATCGTCGGCGATGCTTCCATGGCACCCGGCACAGCTGGACGCCGAGGCGATGTTCTGCTTGTTGCTGGCCAGCACGGTGTCGGCGGTGCCGAGAACATCGACCACGTGGAACGACATCGCCAGGAACAGCACCACTGTGAGCGGGGCATGAACGGCGCGCACCAGCTTGAGGGCGCGCACCGCAGGAGATTGTCGACCGCCTCGAGGAAAGTCGTGCTCGATCTTCTGCTGGGTCTCGGTCACCTTGGCCCATGCGGCCTGCTCCTCGGCTGACAAGCTGGCGACATCGGCGCGGATGTCGGCAAGCGGCCGCCGTAGTTGCTTGTAGTCGATGACCAGCTGGCGGAACTGACGGGAGTGCTCCGACGCGATTCGCGAGATCTGAGCGTCGGCGTTCACCGCAGCCTTGCTGACGCCAATGAGATGATGCCGGGCAACCCCGGCGAGTGCCACGACGATGCAGATCCCAAACAGCACCTTGCCGGAGCTGAGCGTGGAACGGAACGGGGCGCTGGATGCGTGCACCCATGCGGCAACGATCGCCAGGACCGGCAGATAGAGGTGGGCGCGGACCCATGCCATCGAGCCACCGGGAAGATGCTTCTTCAGATAAGGGATTCGTTTGCGAGCCACGAATGCGATGCCGGGCCCGGCGAAGAACAGGAACGTGAGCACCCCGAACGCGATGACAAACAGGTTCGTGGCCGTGGCTCCGGCTCTCGCCCCCTGCAGCCCGAACAAACCGCCGAAACCCACGGCGATCACTGCAATGGAACCGACAACGACGATCAGGTTCCAGGTTTTCGACTTGATCTGAAACACGCAGTTGCTCCCAACACCGGCGCTAGTGCGCAGGAGGCTACCATCAGCGGCCATGGAGGTTCTTGTACCGACCGTGCTCGCTTCGGGGCTACGGACAGGTCAGCTGACGGCATTCGA
>JBDSMK010000476.1:0-5042 GCA_039915905.1 Ilumatobacteraceae bacterium | reverse complement strand
GGGGTCCGAGCGGCATGCGGATCCTGGCGCCGCGGGCCGACGTGATGATCATCGTCGACGTACTGAGATTCACCACCGCGGTGTGCGCCGCATTGGAATCGGGAGCAACCGTGCTTCCCTACAGATGGGCTGACGATGGCGCTCCGGCTTACGCGGCATCGCATTCAGCCGTACTAGCAGGGCTTCGCGAGGACGGCGGGCCGTCATTGTCACCGACTGATCTGCTCTCGGCCCAGCCTGGTCAACGCATAGTGCTGCCGTCGCCGAACGGATCGGCGTTGGCTTTCGCCGCACAGGAGCATGGCGCCGGGCACGTCCTCGCCGGCTGCCTGCGCAACGCGACCGCCGTGGCCGTTGCCGCCCGCCGGTTGGCCGGCCGCGGCAACGGTGTAATTGCCGTGCTCGCTGCCGGCGAGCGTTGGCACGGCACCACCGGACCGTTGCGGCCGGCTGTCGAGGACCTCCTCGGGGCTGGCGCAATCCTTGCCGCGCTGGATCCGTCCAACTCGATATCCGGGCCGCGCTGCTCTCCGGAGGCGGCTGCTGCGCGCGCCGCGTTCGTCGCCGCACGCCCATTGCTGCACGCCTCATTGGAGGATTCCGCCAGCGGGCGCGAACTACTCGCCCGTGGATGGGCCGATGACGTGGCCACTGCTGCTGCCTACGACGTGGCCACCGTCGCCCCGGTGTTGATCGATGGCGAGTTCGTCGCTGCCTGACAGTTCGCTTGTCTGGTATACGCCCGTCAGCGACCGCAAGCCATAGCGGCTCAGTCGACCAAACGCAGGCCCGACGGAGTGGTGGAGGGAACCGACAACGGCAGTTCTACGACGAACTCGGTGCGGTGCGCGGCGAACAGGTGCTCGCTCATCAGCACAGGATTGCCGTCGACGTCGGTGGTCACCCGCTCGCAACGCAGCACGGGTGAGCCTGCAGGAACCTTCAGCAACCCGGCGATCTCGGCCGAGGCAACATCCGCCCCGATCGTCTGGGTGGCGCCGCGAAGCTCGACATCGAGCAACTCGTAGAACGGCTTGCGCTCCACCTCGCGTCGACTTAGCAACTGCCCGAGCTCGCTCGGGCACCACACGGTGACGACAGCGAACGGATGCCCGTCGGCCAGGTTGAGCCGCTTGACGCGCAGCACCTGTTCACACATCAAGGCTTTACGGACCCGGGGTGGAGCCGCTTCGAAGGCGAACTCGAGGATCTGCCGGGTCGGCTCGAAGCCGCGTTCTTCGAGCTGGCCCTCGATCGTCACCAGCTCCGTCAGCCGTTGACGCAAGGGCTCGCCGGAAACGAACCACCCGAAGCCCTGACGCGACTCCACCAACCCTTCTTGGCGCAACTGCTCCAATGCTCGCCGGACCGTCACCCGACTGGCGCCGAACTCGGCCGATAGATCGCTCTCGCTCGACAGCAGGTTGCCGACGCCGAGCTCCTCCACACGTCGGCGCAGATCGGACGCGATCTGCTTGTAGCGGATGGTTCGGGTCATCCCTCGATCAACTCGATGCGGTTGCCGAACGGGTCGTCCACGTGACATCGCAACAAGTCGGCGATCTCGTCGTCCCATCGAACCGTCAGTCGCCTTTGATCGACGAAGTTCCGCAGATCGTGGACCAGCAATGCTGGGTGAGCCTTGCGCGCTGCGCGGAACCCTTCCTCGGCGCCGAGGTGCAGCTTCACGACACCGAGCTCGAACCAACATCCGCCGCGAGCCGCGAGCTTTGCCGGCTTGGGGACCTCGCTCAACCCAAGCACGTCGACGTAGAACGCACGCGCCACGTCCTCACCCCCGGGAGGCATCGCCAGCTGCACATGATCGATTCCGAATACCTGGCCAGATACCCGGCCACGAGGATTGGCGTTCACGCTCACTTGTATTATAGTTGTCTATATCAACAAGATTTGCAAGCCGTTGCCGATGGCGATTTCGTCGACAACGATCGCCAAGAGCAGCCAGGGGGCACCGCGATGACCGTTTACGCAGGAACGCCGATCGAACTCGTACAGGGTGTCTACGCCACACTCGGACAGCGCGTTGGCGCCGGCCGCGAGCGGCTCGGGCGACCGCTCACTCTGACCGAGAAGATCCTGATCAACCATCTCTCCTCGGCCGACGAGCCGATCGAGCGGGGCGGCACGTACAACGACTTCCGTCCGGACCGGGTGGCCATGCAGGACGCCACCGCACAGATGGCGCTGCTGCAGTTCATGACCGCAGGGCTGCCCACTACGGCCGTACCGTCCACGGTGCACTGCGATCACCTGATCCTCGCCAAGGTCGGTGCCGACATAGACCTCTCCAAGGCGGTCAACACCAACAGTGAGGTGTACGACTTCCTGCGCACCGTCAGCGCCAAGTACGGCATCGGATTCTGGGGGCCCGGCAGCGGGATCATTCACCAAGTGGTGCTGGAGAACTACGCGTTCCCCGGCGGGATGATGATCGGTACCGACAGCCACACCCCGAATGCGGGCGGGTTAGGCATGGTCGCCATCGGAGTCGGCGGTGCAGACGCGGTCGACGTGATGACCGGTTTCCCGTTCAACGTTCGCTGGCCGAAGGTCATCGGGGTGAAGCTCACCGGCACGATCAGTGGCTGGTCGGCGCCGAAGGATGTGATCCTGGAAGTTGCCAGGCTGCTCACCGTGGAAGGTGGCACCGGCGCGATCGTCGAGTACTTCGGGCCGGGGGCCAGTTCGATCTCCGCTACCGGCAAGGCCACGATCTGCAACATGGGTGCCGAGATCGGCGCCACCTGCAGCCTGTTCCCGTACGACGACAACATGCGATCGTTCATGAAGGCCACCCGTCGAGGGGCGCTGGCCGATGCCGCCGACGTCGTGGCCGAGCACCTGCGCGCCGACGACGGCGCGGTGTACGACAAGGTGATCGAGATCAACCTCGACGAGCTCAAGCCGCTGATCAATGGGCCGCACTCCCCCGACCGGGCCCACCGGGTGGGCAAGGACGTTGGCGAGCAAGCGGTGGCCAACGGATGGCCGTTGGAGTTGTCTTCGGCCCTCATCGGCTCGTGCACCAACTCGTCATACGAGGACATCACCCGCGCCGCCTCCGTTGCCCGCCAGGCCCACGCCAGAGGTTTGCGGGTGAAGACCGAACTGCTGGTGTCGCCCGGCTCGGAGCAGATCCGGGCGACCATTGAACGCGACGGACTGCTCGCCGACCTGGAAAGCATCGGCGCCACAGTTCTGGCCAACGCGTGCGGACCGTGCATCGGCCAATGGGAGCGGTCCAAGGAGATCACCGAGCACGCCAACACCATCGTCAACTCCTTCAACCGGAACTTCCCCAAGCGCAACGACGGCTCGGCGAACACCTTGAGCTTCGTCACAAGTCCGGACACAGTCATCGCCCTGGCACTCGCCGGCAAGCTCGACTTCGACCCGACGGTTGACACCATCACAGCACCCGACGGCACCGAGGTGACGCTTGATCCTCCGGTCGGTCAAGTGCTGCCGGCACAGGGTTACGACCCGGGTGTGGCGACTTTCACCCCACCGCCCGCCGACGGTTCCGATGTCGAAGTGGTCGTCTCACCGACCAGCGCCCGGTTGCAGCTGCTCACCCCGTTCGCGGCGTGGGACGGCAAGGACTACCTCGGGCTCCCAGTGCTGATGAAGGCCCAGGGCAAATGCACCACTGACCACATCTCGGCAGCGGGCAGGTGGCTGACCTACCGAGGTCATCTCGAGAACATCTCCGGCAACCTGTTCCTCGGAGCAGTCAATGCCTACGGCGGCGCCGTGGGCGAAGGCAAGAGTGCGCTCGACGGGACGACCCAGTCGTACCCCGATCTGGCCAAGCAGTACGGCAACGCCGGCGTGGCGTGGTGCGCGATAGGCGACCGCAACTACGGCGAAGGCTCGTCGCGCGAACACGCCGCGATGGAGCCACGCTTCCGTGGCGGCATCGTGATCTTCGCACGCAGCTTCGCCCGCATCCACGAGACCAACCTGAAGAAGCAGGGCATGGTTCCGCTCACGTTCGCCGATGCTGCCACCTACGACTTGATAGGCGTGGACGACCGGATCAACGTGCTCGGCCTTCCCCCCGTTCCGGGTCGGCCGGTGCATTGCCAGATAGTGAAGCCGGACGGCTCGATCCTCGACTTCGACGGCCTGCACACGTTCAGCGACGAGCAGGTCGAATGGTTCAAGGCTGGCAGCGCTCTCAACGTCGTGCGCCGCAAGGTGGCCGAGGCCAAGACCGGATCCTGACCGTGTCATAGTCGGTCTCGAAAGACCGTGGCAAAGTCGGTCTCGAAAGACCGTGGCAGAGTCGGACTCGAAAGACCGTGTCAGGCGCCGACCAGACCCGCCTTGTCGCCGGCCTGAACGGCCCGCTCGGTAGCCCGGCGAGCGCGCTCGGCGAGCCGTTTGGCCGCCGAGCCGATGCGACTGATCTGGCGCAGAACCTTGTCACGGGCCACTTCTGCCTCGGCGGTGAGTCCTTCCAGCGACTCGATCTTCCAAAATTTCAGCACCACGGGCTGGAGGATCTGGTCGTGGTGCTGCTGCAGGTTGTACAGACCACCACGGGCGATCAACTCCGCGTGCTGACGGAACCCTGGGATGCCGGTGCCCGGCATCTCGAACTCGCGGACCTGGCGCTCGATTGCCGGCAGCACCAACGACGGGGCCAGTTCCAAGGCAGCTGAAGTGATGTCGCGGTAGAACAGGAAGTGAAAGTTCTCATCAGCTGCAACGCGGCTGATCACCTCGTAGCCAGCCTTGCCCACCGGATGATCGCCGAGGCTGGCCTGCATCGCCTTACCGGTGTTGCGGTGGGCGATGCGAGTGGCCAACTCCTGAAGCGCGACATACACGAAGCCGTCGACGGCAGAAGGCGGTTCGGGAACCTGCCCACCGGACATCTGCGACATCCGCCCGTCTTCAAGCATCCATGGATCGAGAGAACGAGTGACCGTCATGAAGTCGCGCAACGCAATCGAGTGTCGCGCCTCCTCCGCGGTCCAACGGTGTGACCACTCACGCCAGATCCCCGTCTTGCC
>JBDSMK010000442.1:0-6443 GCA_039915905.1 Ilumatobacteraceae bacterium | reverse complement strand
GTCGCCGCTGTCCCATCGGAGTTGCCGCTGAAAGCGGCCGACTCCGTAGCTCGAGCGATCATGACAACCGACACCGTCCCCAAGACCGCCACCGCATTGATCGGCGCCGGGCCGGCGCGGGTGGTCGGCGTGGCCAAGGGAGTGGGAATGATCGAACCCGACATGGCCACGCTGATCACGTTGTTGTTTACCGACGCGGCTGTCTCGACGGAAGCATTGTCGGCGACCTTCAAATCGGTGATGGACCGCACGTTCAACTGTGTGTCGGTCGATACGGATACGTCTACCAGCGACACCGCGATTGCGCTGGCCAGCGGCGCCGCCGGACCGGTGTCGGTCGATGAGTTCGAAGTTGCGTTGCAACTCGTCGCCGAATCGCTGACCAAGCAGGTGGCCCGCGACGGCGAGGGCGCCACCAAGCTGATCGAGGTTTGCGTGGACGCCGCGGCGTCACCCGGGCAGGCCAAATCGGTGGCCAAGGCGATCGTCAACTCACCATTGGTGAAGACCGCTGTCCACGGCGCCGACCCCAACTGGGGCCGGGTTGCTATGGCCGTCGGCAAGGCCACGACTGCCGATGAGGTAGACCAGACGCGAGTGGTGATCCGCTTCGGTCACCAGGAGGTGTACCCAGCGGCAGTCGACGAATCAGGTCTCGACGCGCTCGCCGAGTACATGCGCGGAGACGAGGTCCGGATTCACGTCTCCCTCGGCAACGGCACGTCGCAAGCCACAGTGTGGGGCTGCGACCTCACCGCCGGCTACGTGCGGATCAACGCCGACTACACGACCTGACACTCGCCCCGGAGTGTCGTCGCTGAAACTCCAGCGGCGCGACGCTGTCGGCAAACATTGCATCCTCTGCAACATCTGCCGACTGCGTCTAGCGAGCGGACCGACTTCTAGGGATCAGGTCACTTCGGTGGCATGCGGATGCCACCGTCGACGCGGATCGTTTCCGCGTTCATGTAGCTGTTGGTGATGCACTCGATCACCATCGATGCCAGTTCTTCCTGGAAGCCGAGCCGCTGTGGGAAGAGCACGCCCTTCTGCAGGTTCGACTTGAACGCCTCGCTGGCATCGCCCGACCCGTAGATCGGCGTGTCGATCAGACCAGGGGCGACGGTGTTGACGCGAATGCCGACGGCCGCCAGGTCACGAGCCACGGGCAGAGTCATGCCGACGATGCCACCCTTCGATGCCGAGTACGAAGCCTGCCCGATCTGACCGTCGAACGCGGCAACCGAGGCGATGTTCACGATCGCGCCGCGCTCGCCGTACTCCAGCGGCTCGGTGGTGCTCATCGCGGTCGCCGCAATGCGGATGCAGTCGAAGCTGCCGATGAGGTTGATGGCGATTACCTTCTTGAACGCGTCGAGATTGGCCGCGGACTCGTAGGAGCCGTCCTTGCCGACCGTGCGCTGTGCCCAGCCGATGCCGGCCGAGTTCACCAACACCCGCAGCGGGGCAATGCTCTTGGCCATCTCCACGGCACCGATGATGTCGTCGGTCTTGGTCACGTCGACCTTGGCGAACGCCCCGCCGAGCTCGTCGGCCAGTGCCTTGCCCTTGTCCTCCTGAAGGTCGGCGACCACAACCTTGGCACCCCGGGCCGCCAGCAGCCGCGCTGTGGCGGCCCCGATCCCTGATGCTCCACCTGTGACGATTGCGCTGACGCCTGAGATATCCATGGAGAGCGACGTTAGGCGCCACCCGGGTCGAGCACGCAACCCGGCGAGTTCCGCGCTTCGCCTTCCTCCACACGCGTAAGCCACACGTCGTCGGGTGAGATGGTCGTCAGGTGAGTGCTGCCCGGATCAACTCGGGACCGAGGAACTCGTCGGCAATCCGCCGCGCAGTTTCGGGTGACCAGTGCACCCCGTCCGGGCGTGCCACGGTGTCAGCCTGCAGTGAACGCGCGTCGATCCAGCCAGCCAGGTCGGCGACCCGAACGTCCGGGTTGACCAAAGCCAGTGCAGCCATCTCGTCATACAACACCTCGTGGTTCGCCGGGTCGCGCTGGCCGCCGACGAGATGCATCCACAACGGGTTGGGGATCGGCTCGCGGACCCACAGCACCTTCGTCGCGCCCGCCTCGAGGACTTGCTTTGTGATCGAGTCGAGGGCAGCGGTGATCACCGGACGAACAGCCGGGTCGGTGATCGGCAGCACCGGTCCGGTGCGGGTCAGGCGACGGTCCACCGCATCCCAAGAGGTGGTCATCAGCATCACCACATCGGGATGCAGCTTCCGAACGGCGGCGGTGATCTGGGCCGGCAGCCACTGTCCGCAAGCCTTCTTGACATCGCGGTCGGCCGGGCCGTACGGGATGAAGCCTCCGGGTACGAACCCACAGCCTTCACGTACCTCGAGCGAGACCCTTGCCAACGAAGGGTTCGCCGCTGCCCAGGCCACCAGCCCGCCGCCTGTGGCCTCTGCAGTGGAGTCACCGACGACAAGGATTCGCACTGGTCGAGATGGCACCGGCACCGGCCCAGTGACCGGCCCAGTGACCGGCCCAGTGACAGGCATGCTGGTGGCCGGCGCTGCCTCAGTGGTGAGCGTCGGCGCCGACGTCTGGCCGCTAGCCGGAACGGAACCGGGTTGGGAGGTGGGCCCGGCCGTCGCGGGTCCCATCGCGGCCGTCGTGGACCCCATCGATGGCGGCGCGATCGCGCTGGTCGCGACGATGAGCGGGGCAACGGAATCGGTGCCCAACGCAGCCTGCTGGGCCGCCGCTGCATCGACGGAGTAGAACTTGCCCGCGACCGGCACGACCAGCACCAATGCCGCCGCCGCGGCGGTGAGGGTGAGCGCACCGATCAGGGTGCGCCGCGGCACGAGCCACTCCGCACGCCGGATCGGCCTCTCGATCAGGAAATACGAGACGACCGTCACGACGGCGGTGATCACCACCTTGATCAGCAGCGAGACGCCGACAGGCACGTCCCACTGCTGGCGGTCCACCAGCACGTAGATCGGCCAGTGGTACAGGTACACGCCGTAGCTCACCTTGCCGATGGCCACCAACGGCTTGATCGACAGAAGCCGCCGCACCGGGCCCGCCACCTGCAACCCAAGGATCAGTCCTGCACTGGTCACACCGACCAGCGGCAGCGCACCGTCGTAGGCCGGCCCGCTGCCGTCGGGGAACAGCACGCACGCCGCAGCCAGCGCCAACAGACACAGCGGAGCGAGCCAGCTCAGCCATCCAGGCATCAACCCGCGCCGCCCCGCGGCCGGATCGCTCGGTGCGGCAACTGGTCGGTCGAGGGTCAAGCCACGATGCCCCTGGACCAACCAGCAGGCCACCACGGCCCCGGCGAGGATCTCGCTGGCTCGCGCCGGCGTCGCCCAGTAGGCCGCGTCCGGCCCCCACTGCACCGAGATCAACGGCGCAGCGACGGCAGCCATCAGGAACAGTCCCGTCACCGCGAGGCCGATGCTGAACGCGGGCCGGCGCCGGCGCCACCACAACAGCACGAGGAACGTGAGGGGCCACAGCCAGTAGAACTGCTCCTCGATCGCCAGTGACCAGTAGTGGTCCAGCGGCTGGCGGACACCGGCTATCGCACTGTTCAAATCGGCGTAGCTCTCTCCGCTGCCGAGCTTGACCCAGTTGAACACCTGGAACAGCGCCCCGAGTACGTCGCGACGCACATGCGCGGCGCCTTTGAACATGTTCGCCGCTGCCAGAACGCTGACCGCCGAGACGCACACAACGCTGGCCGGCAGCAGGCGCCGGGCTCGGCGCGTGTAGAAGCTCCGCGCATCGACGCTGCCGGTCGCCTTCGACTCGGTCAGCAGCAGCGACGTGATCAGGAACCCGGAGAGAGTGAAGAAGACCGATACGCCGAGGTAGCCGCCACTCATCCACCCCAGGCCGGCATGGAACAGCAGCACCGCCGCGACAGCCAGCGCCCGGAGACCGTCCAGCGCCGGCTGGTAGCGAATCGTGTTGGGGCGCGACATCGGGGCGATGGTAGAGCGAGACGAGGGATCCAGAGGAGCTGTCGTGCAACAATGACCCGATGCTGCTGCGTCGAACGCTGTCCACCCTCAGCCTGTTCGCGGTGCTTGCGGCGACGGTTTTGGTTGTTGCGGTCGGCACATCACCGGCTGGCGCAGCTTCGATGCCGACGTGCCCCGGTGGCTACCTGCCGACCGACGTGCAGTGCAACCAGTACGCCACGGCCGGCCCGCTCGGCGGGATCTCGGTGATCGGTGACTCGGTGATGCTCGGGTCGGCAGATGGGTTGAGCAACCCGGGGCTGCCGCGGTTGCTCCACGATGCCGGCTGGGGTCCGGTCAATTACCTCGCCGGCAAGGGGTTCACCACCGGACGCAACATCGGCGCCAACCGTCCGATGGCCGCTGCGTACTGGATCGCTCAATGGCGTGCCCAGGGTTGGGACCCATCGACGATCGTGGTGCACCTCGGCAACAACGACAACGCGTTCTGCCCGGCAACCGTGGCCTGCATGAAGCAGACCATCGACTACATGCTCGACGTCATCGGACCTCAGGTGGCGGTTTGGTGGCCGAAGCTGACAACCGTCGACTTCCCGCGGATGGCCGCCTGGAACCAAGCCCTCGACCTCGCTGCCGCAGAGCGCCCGAACCTGCGCCTGTGGGACTGGCCCGGGGTGCTCGCCGCAGCCAACCCGCCGTTCCAGATGGACCGCTACAACATCCACCCGAGCTCGAGCGTGCAGTACGTGCGCCGCAGTCGTCTGATGGCCGCCGACATCACTACTCAGTTCGGGCCCTCTCAACACGTCGGTGCCGATGTGGCAGCGCCACCGGCGCTGGGCACGCCTACCGCGTTCCTGCCGCAGTCACTGCAGCGCGTGGCGACCAACGTGCACATCGACACGCAGAGCTCGTACACACTGGATATCTCCGCCCTCCGGCCGCCCTCGGGCGCCAGCGCCGTGGCGCTCACGCTGGAGTCCGCCAACCCAGCTGCCGATGGATTCCTCACCGCCTACGCCTGCGACGGCGACCGCCCTTGGGCTTCGAACCTCAACTTCGTGGCAGGCCAGCAACGTGCTGCACAGGCGTTGGTACCGCTCAGCGCATCCGGCACGGTGTGCATCTTCACCTACTTCAACATCACCGTGAACGTGGACGTCCAGGGCTGGTTCGTTCTCCCCGGCACGACAGGCTCCACCCGCTTCTCACCGATTGCCCCCGACCGCCGGCTCGATACCCGCACCACCGGGCGCAACCAGGTGAACACGCTCGACTTCGACCCGGGTGTTACCGCTGTAGCGCTGAGCATGGTTGGGTTGGACTCCACCGAGTTCGGCTCGCTCACCGCCTGGCCGTGCGACCAGCCGCAGCCCACTGGAGGTGCCGCGCAGATCTACTTCGGGCCGAATGAGATCATCGCCGGTGCAGCTTTCGTGCCGGTCTCCGCCGACCACCATCAGGTGTGCGTCAGCACCACTGTGGCCGCCGATGTGGTGGTGGATCTGACCGGTACGTTTTCCATCGATCCCGGCGGCGACATCGATCCCGGCCGACTGTTGTACGTTCCCGCGACCGTGACCCGAATGCTCGACACCCGCGACGGCACGGGTGGCTGGCTCGGGGCGCTGAGCGCCTCCCAGACCCTCGACGTCCGCAGCGCTCCAACCGGGGCGCTGGCCGTCAGCGGCACGCTGACCATGGTCCAACCGGTGATCAGCGGATGGGTCAAGGCCACTCCGTGCACCGGGCCGCAGACCTCCTCGTCGGTCAATGCACCGGCGGGCGCGATCCTGGCAAACTCGCTCACAGTGGGGCTGACGAGCTTGCAGCGGTTGTGCCTCACTGCGTACCGCAACACCAATGTTCTGTTCGACGTCTCGGGATGGTGGGTCCAATGAAAAGACTGATGAGTTGCATTGCGCTCGCCGCGCTCGCCGGGCTGGGGCTTGTAACGATGCCGGCCGCTGCTGCGCCGGCGCGTCCTGAAGCCGTGCCACCGCCGTCGCAGCGGGTGTACATGGTCTCCGACTCGGTCGGCCTCGGCACCAAGACCGCAATGCCTGCTGCGTTCCCCCCAGGGTGGCAGGTGACCGTCGACGGCACGCCGGCGCTGTTCGTCGAGCAACTGCTCAGCAAGCACGTGAAGTTCCGCGAGGCGACCAGCCCATCGGTGTTCGGCGATTACGCGATCGTCGCGGGCGGCTACAACTACCCGTACTGGGATCCGGCACGTTTCGACCGCTCGATCGACGCGATGGTCGACGAGTTGGTGCGCGTCGGCACCAAACACGTCTTCTGGGTGACGCTACGCGAGGTAAAGCCGCAGTACATCTCGGCATCTGCGTGGCAGGGCGTGCAGCCCTACTACTGGTACTTCCCAACTGTGAACCAGCACTTGCGCGAGGCGCTCAACCGCCACCCGCAACTGTCGTTGATCGATTGGGCGTCGATCGCCGACCAGCCGGGGC
>JBDSMK010000437.1:0-8509 GCA_039915905.1 Ilumatobacteraceae bacterium | reverse complement strand
CACCAGTAGTGGTCGCGGCGCGGCGTGCCAAAGGTCCGGCCAGGCAAGGGTGCCGAGCATCGTCATCTACGTTCCACCGTTGATTGTCGGGTCGGCGCCGGTGGAGTCGTTGTCGACAACCCCCCATGCTTGCAACGCGTCAATGATCCGCTGCGCCGCTGGACCGTCCACTGAAATGACGTCCGGTGTCCGCGTGCTGACCATCTCGCGCCGTCCACCGTCGAGCCGGCGGGTCACCTTGACCATCTCGCAATCGGCGCCGCAGAACGTCGCCGACAGAGCACCGAGTGCCTGGGCCGACAGAGCACCGAGTGCCGGGCCGGCGCACTCGGCAACGGTCTCCTTGGCGCCGACGGCGAGGACTCCGTCGTGAACCGCCACCACAGCCAACATCGGCTGCACGCTACCCGCACCCCGCCCGGGTGTCGGGCCCGTGCGAAGGCGCACAATCACACCCGCGGGCGCGAGATGGGCACAGATGTGTGTGGTGTGGCACCCGCGGGCGCGAAACGGAACACCGGATGCGTCACCGACGACTCGGATGTGTCACCGACGACTCGGACGCGGCCCGGTCGGTGCCGGTCAGGCGGTAGTCGTGGTCGTGGTCGGCTTGACGGTCGTGCGGGTGGGCTTGACGGTGGTTGTGGTGGTGGATCCACCGCCAGACAACTTGGCCCACGTGACCGGCCCGACGACACCGTCGGTAGCAAGCGAGTTCTTCTTCTGGAAGGCCTTCACTGCGGTGGCTGTCTGGTTGCCGAAGTTGCCATCGACAGTCACCTTGTAGCCGAGTGCGGCGAGAGCCGTCTGGATCTGCTTGACACCCGGGCCGCTGTCGCCCACTCGCACACTGTCGGACGGTGAGGTGACGACTCGTCCCCCGGTGGAGGAAGGCTGCGTCGTGGTGCTCGCGCCTGCCAGTGTGGATGAGCTTGGGGTCACGCTGGCGACCGAGGTCAATGGCGTGGTGGTGGGTGGTGCGAGGGTGGCGACGGTGACGCCGGAAGTGGGCGTGGTGCTCGACTTCGTCGACGATGTGCTGCTACAGCCCAGCAGGGCCAGCGCGGCGACACCGCTGAGTATGAACGGAGTGTGGCGGCGCGTCATGGGTCAACAATAGGTGGTTCTCACCTGGCCGTGTGTCCGCGGTACCGTCGGACCCCATGGAGATGCGCATGGACGGCAAGACAGCATTGATCACAGGTGGCTCGAAGGGGATCGGTAAGGGGATCGCCACGGCGTTCGTCGAGGCCGGAGCTCACGTGTTGATAACCGCCCGCAAAGCGGACTCGTTGGAGACAGCGAGTGCGGAACTGGGGCCGAACGCATCGTGGCTGGTGGCTCACTCCGGTCGGCCAGAGGATGGCGAGCGGGCCATCGCCACCTGTTTGGAGCGCTACGGCAGCTGCGACGTGCTGGTGAACAATGCAGCCACCAATCCGTATGCCGGCCCGCTGATCGAAGCGCCGCTGTCGGCGTGGGACAAGACGGTGGAGGTCAACCTTCGCGGCCCGCTTGCGTGGTCGCAGCTGGCCTGGCAGGCGTGGATGAAGGATCACTCTGGATGCAGCATCATCAACCTTGCTTCGGTCGGCGGGTTCAAGACCTCGGCCCAGCTCGGTCTGTATGCGGTGTTGAAGGCAGCGTTGATCCACATGACCAAGCAGTTGGCCGCCGAACTTGCCCCGAACGTGCGAGTCAACGCGCTGGCGCCGGCGGTGATCCGCACCGACTTCGCCCGACTGCTGTGGGAGGGCGAGCGCGGAGTGCAGGCCGCCAAGCGCTACCCGCTGCAACGCCTCGGCGAGCCCTCCGACATCGGTGAGGCTGCGTTGTATCTCGCAGCCGGAGCATCCTGGATGACAGGCCAGACGCTGGTGCTCGACGGTGGCGCGTTGATCTCGTACGCCGACAGCAGCGAGTAGCCGCAGCCGGTCGGGCGAGTCACTGCAGCACGTTCACAGCACGCGCGATCACCAATCCGACGGTGACGATCGAGATCAGTGACTGCACCATCATCACCATCTTCGCCCACCGCGACAACGGCATCACATCCGTGGGGCTGAATGCAGTGGCGTTGGTGAATGCCAGGTACAGGTAGTCGACGTACATCGGTTCCCAGTCGGGCTTGGCGAACTCAGGCTCCTGCATCTGAGGGAACAGGAAGTCCGGGCGGTCGCTCGTTCCGAGGGCGCGCTGCACCGGACCGCCACGATCCGATTCCCAGTACCACAGTGAGAAAACCACGATGTTCGTCAGCCAGATTGCGGCGCCGGTGCCGAGGAGGTCTGCCGGGTTGCGGATTCCTTGGGCGCGGACCAGGTCGGCCACCAGCCTGACGCCGGAGGCCGCGTTGGAGATGCTCATGAACGCGATCAGGGTGAGGCTCAGGGCGCGCAGCTTCTTCGACTCGTGTTCCAGCCGGGCCGGGCTGGCGACGACCAGCCCGACGAGCAGCAGCAGCGCCACACCGGGGATCAGGAATCGTGGTCGGTTCTCGACCCTCGGTGGAAGCGCCAACATCAAGCCGATGGCGACGGCGATCGCAGCGGTCACCGCAGCACGGTGTTCACCTCGCGTCTGGCGGCGCCAGGCCGGCATCACCGCGGATAATGATCGTTCCAGACGGTGCAAGCCGGCGGCCGGGTTGAGAAGGGCTTCGATGCGTTCGAGATGATCGTGCGCCGCGTCGGAGCGGTCGCGAGAGGGTGCCGCTGGACTTTGCTCTTCACCGGGCTCACGATCCTGTTCGTCGCTCACTTCTGCAGCCTGCCACGCCTGGTATGGCTGCAGTCCAGATCGCGCGCCCGCTGACGCCCTTGGACTTGGCGTCGGCACGCATCCACCAGTTCTCCATGTAGAGGGTGATGCCGAGGTCACGTCCCGAGATGCCGGGTCATCGACGTCCGGTCCACGGGGACTCGCGCATCAGAGGCATGAAAGACTGCCGGGATGTCCGACATCGCGATGAGCAGGCAGGAAGCCGAGGAGTTCTTGGCTGGGGTGCACGTAGGCGTGCTGGCCGTAGACCAGCCCGGTCACGGGCCGCTGACCTTGCCGATCTGGTATGCCTGGCAGGACGGTGTGGCACTGATCGGCACAGGTACGAACACTTTGAAGGCCAGGTTGCTGCGTGCGGCCGGGCGGGCGACGATGCTCGTCCAGCAGGAGACGCCGCCATACAAGTACGTCAGCCTCGAGGGCACCGTGGAACTGGTTCCCGACGACAGTGATTCCTACGCCATGGCCAGCCGCTACCTCGGCGCGGAGTTCGGCCGCAAGTATGCCGATGCCAACCCCACCGGGGCCGACTCGGTGGTCGTGCGGCTCACCCCGGACCGGTGGCGCACGATCGACTACTCCAAGGCCGGCGGTTGAGCATGGACGCATCGTCGGACGTCATCGCGCCCGGGCGAGTCGCGGTCGTCACCGGCGCGGCCAGCGGCATCGGCAGGGCGCTCGCCGAGGCGTTCGTCGCCCAGCAGATGAAAGTGGTTCTCGCCGACCTCGACGAGGTCAAGCTTCGAGCTACCACCGCCGAGCTCGCCGAGGGTGGGGCCGACGTTCATCCGGTGGTGTGCGACACATCGTTGGAGGCCAGTGTCCAAGACCTCGCAACGGCCGCTCTGGAGCGTTATGGGGCGGCGCACGTGCTGTGCAACAACGCCGGAGTGGTAGGCAAGGGCGACCCGTGGCGTGGCCCGATGAGCGGATGGGATTGGGTTGTCGGTGTCAACCTCTATGGCGTAATCCATGGCATCCGCGCGTTCCTTCCGATCATGGAGGACCAGGCGGTGGGGCACATCGTCAACACCGCGTCGATGGCCGGGCTGGTGGCGCTTCCGGGGGCCGCGGCCTACAACGTCACCAAGTCCGGTGTAGTCGCGCTCAGCGAGGGTTTGTTCCTCGAGTTGCTGACCAACGGTTCCCCGGTTCACGTCAGTGTCCTCTGTCCCGGTTTCGTGCGCACCGACCTGATCGACGGACAACGGTGGGCCGCTCGATTTGGCGAAGAACCGCAGGCGTCCACCAACCCGATGGTGAAGATCATGGACACCGTGTTGGCGCAGGGAATCGAGGGTGGCATCGCTCCGGCGGAAGTAGCCGGAGAGGTTCTCGACGCGGTGCGCTACAACCAGTTCTGGATACTCACCCACGCGGACATGCGCCAGATGCCGGTGGAGCGCATGCAACGCGCCGCCGCCCAACAGAACCCTGCTTGAGGGTCGGGACTGGGCTCCGCTGCGCTTTGCCCGCTCCGGGTTGAACGGTCGGGCGTGGTCGGTTGCACGACTTGCTGCCCGAATCGTCCTGGCTGGCGGTCCGTCTCCATGAGACGGTCGTGTTGTGGAGCGAATCGCTTCGCGACAGCCAGAAAGGACGAACATGAGCAACGTTCCAGAGGGCGCTCAGCTCTCCGACGACGGCCAGTGGTACTGGGACGGATCTGAGTGGAAAGCTGTGGAGGGCGGCGCAACCGGCGGCGAGCAGGCAGCGACCGCAGACCCGGCAGGCACCAATCCTGAGGCCGGGCGCACCGGCCCGGCGGAGATCGCGTTCAACGCCGAAGCCGGCAACGAGCCGGACCTGCCCGACGTCGACTCGGAGGGCGTGGCATGAGCGTCCCCGCAGCAGCACTCGCATTCTCGATCCTCTCGGCTGGAATCGCCGAGATGAAGCAAGGTGACATCGCCTACACCGGTCCGACAAGCACGATCGGCGTGATCGCCACCAACATCCCCTCCACCGTGCGGCTCAAGGCCATCAACACCCAGACCGAGGTGTTCGCCTACAGCAGCCAAGCACTGGCAGGCGAAGCGGTAAACGTCAAGATTCGTTGTTATGCCGTATACGACGGCCCCCAGGTGCAGATGACCGTACAGTTCCCGTCCGACGGGATGCGCGCTCGATTCGACTCCGACGTGCACGTCACCGTCGGCAACCCGCTGTCGATCGAGACGGCTGATGCTCCGGAGGCATGGCAACGACTTGGGATCGCCCACTATCCGATCGTGCGCATCCCGTTCAGCGTGTTCGTCGACGAGCCGTGGCCAGCCGACAACTACAAGGCCACCTGGATGCTGGTGATGTCCGGCATGGCTGGCTTCGGTGCACCTGGTCTGAGCATGTACGAGGATTACCAGGTGACCAACGACTGACGGACGCATGATCGGCCTGTCATAACAGTCAGAACAACAACTGACTGACGGTGTAGATCGCCAGCCCGGCGAGACCACCGACGATGGTCCCGTTGATGCGGATGAACTGGAGGTCCCTGCCGACCTGCAGTTCCAACCGCTGGCTGGTGGCCTTCCCGTCCCACTTGGCCACGGTGGCCGAGATCAGTTCGGCCGCCTCCCCGCGGTAGTGCTCGATCACGTAGCCGGCAGATCTACTGACCCAGTCGTCCACCTTCGACTGCAACGCCGGCTCTGTCGCTAACCGTCGGCCGAGCACGACAATCGAGTTGTCGATGCGACTACGTAACTCACTGTCGTGTTGGTTGATGGCATGCACGGTGGTGTGCTTCAACTCGCCCCACAGCGAGGCCAGCCAGGCGCGAACCTCTGGATGTGCGAGCAGTTCGGCCTTCATCGCCTCCCCTCTGGCGAGCAGCTCGGGATCGCTCCTCAACCGTTGCGCGAGGCCGTTGATGCGTTGATCGATGGTCGCGCGCACCTCGTGGTCCGGGTCGGCGCGCACATCGGTGAGAAAGCTCTGCACACCAGTGAAGATCTTGGTGAAGATCTTGTTGTCAATCGGCTCCGGCACCCACCAAGGGGATTCGCGCATCAATCGCTCGCGCAGCACGGACTGGTTGTCGTCAAGGAATCCGCCAAGGCCGGTAAGCACGGAGTCGAGCATCCGTTGTTGATGGCCTCCCTCGATGGCCATATCGATCGCTCGTCCGATCAGCGGTGCCACCGGTATTGCTTCCATCCGGCGAATCACAAGGCGTTGCAGTCCACTGCTCACGTCGCGGTCGTCGATCACCTCGAGCGCGCCGCGCAGTGCGTCGGCCACCGCGCGACCGGCACGCGACGCGTTCGACGGTTCGCTGAGCCACAACCCGAGGCGGTGGCCGGCGCTGATCCCGGCAAGTCGTTCGTCGAGTATCTCGCGGGTCAGGAAGTTGGACTGCACGAACTCGCCCAACGACTCGCCGATCTGGTCCTTGCGGTTGGGGATGATCGCGGTGTGTGGTATTGGAATTCCGAGTGGGTGGCGAAACAGTGCGGTGACCGCGAACCAGTCGGCGAGCGCACCGACCATCGCGGCCTCTGCGAACGCGCGGATGTAGCCGACCCATCCGTGCGTTCGTTCCGCCCAGCGAGCGAACATGAACACCACGGTCACAGCTATCAGCAACCCTGTCGCGAGCCGCTTCATCCTTTGCAGCGCGGCGCGGCGCTGCTGGTCGCCGGGTGACAGTGTTTCCATCGGCCGGTGACGCTACCGGCCCAGCGCGATCAGCTCAGCGGGTCGAGACGTAGCACGAAGCGATCATCCGTCCATGCCCGCAAAGCGCGTTGCGGCGCACTGCGCGAACTGAGCAGGTGGCTCGCCAAGTGCCCCTTGGCCGCCTTGGCGTCATGGCCGGCGGACCGGCCGCTTCGTTCCAGGAGCGTCACCACAACACCTCCGGCATATCGCTCGGGGGTCGGCGTCCAAGCGGCGCGGTGTTCCTTCGTCAGCAGATCGACAACGAACCGTCCGGCGAGCCAGTCGTTGAGCGCCGCTGATAGTGGTTCACGCCACCACCTCGTCAGCTTGCCGAGAGGGTCCAGCGACGCACCGACCTTCAGCCGATAGTCGGGTATCGGGTCTGTGATCGCTACCAAACCGAGAAGACCGGAGAACACAACGATGGTTTCACCGGCCCGGCGGCGAGCCGTCGCCGTCAACGAGTTCAACGCGAGGTGATCCCAGACCACCCCGCTGTAGCGCTTCCCGGCTGGCATGGTTGGCGCACCCCGCAATGAACTGTTCGCCGACTGGCCGCGTGTCAGATGAGCTCCGCCGACGCCGAGCAACTTCGCGTCGCCACCGCCCGCTGCGGCGAGTGCGGCCACGATCGCGGTGCGTTGGTCCTCCAGGCTTGCGCCGAAGCGGCCATCCGAAGGTGCCCATGCTGGGCCGTGGCCGCCGGGTGCCTTGCCCTCCGACGGCGGCAGCAAGATTGCAAGCGGGGCTCGAGGCGCGGTCATGGCTGGAATTGAACATGCGTAGCATCCCGGCATCCTCGACACCGTCGCCGGGAACTGCAGACAGCCGCAGTTCCACGGCGGGGTTGTGAGGCGACCTTGTCTGCACTTCGCCGCTCGGACGGTGTCAGACGGGTGCTAGACGGGTGTCAGGCAACGAGATCCATCACGTCGGCCACCAAACGGTACGAGTCGATCCGTTTGGCCGGGTCGTGAGCCATCGTGGTCAGCATCAACTCGTCGGCACCGGTGCGGGCCACCAGGTCGAGCAGTCCGGCACGCACCGTGTCGGGGGTGCCGATGATGTGGTTGCCCGTCCAGCCGTGCAGGATCTCCTGCTCCATCGGGGTGTACTCGTGTTCAGCTGCCTCCTCTGGTGTGGGGTACACGTCCGGGTGGCCGAGGCGCAGCCTCACCATCGCCAGACGGCCGGAGCCGGCGAGGAACTCGGCTTCCTCCGCGGTGGGCGCGCAGAGCACGTTCACACCGAGCATGACGTAAGGCTGCTCCATTGTCGGTGACGGTCGGAACGCTTCACGGTAAGCGCGCAGCGCAGGCAGCGTGTTGCGGCCGGCGAAGTGGTGGGCGAACGAGAACGGCAGTCCCATGTGGCCGGCCATCACAGCGCTGAAGTCGCTGCTGCCGAGCAGCCACACGGCCGGTTGGTAGCCACGTGCCGGAACGGCGTGGATCGTGTGGAACGGGTGACTGGACGGGATGTTGTCGTTGAAGTAACCGAGCAACTCGGCCACCTCCTGGGGGAAGTCCTCACCGCTGATGTCGCGGGTGCGCCGCAAGGCCACGGCAGTCAGCCCGTCGGTGCCAGGCGCGCGGCCGAGCCCGAGATCGATCCTGCCAGGGTGCAACGCCTCGAGCATCCCGAACTGCTCGGCGACGACCAGTGGCGAGTGATTCGGCAGCATCAGTCCGCCCGACCCGATCCGCATCGTCGTGGTGCCCGCCGCCAGGTGAGCGATAAGCACAGGAGGTGAGGAGCTGGCAATGCCTGGCATGTTGTGGTGCTCCGCCACCCAGAAGCGGTGGAAACCGAGCCGTTCGGTTTCCTGGGCGAGGATCAACGAGCGAGCCAACGCCTGCGCTGGGGTGGAGCCACGGCCAACAGGGGCGAGGTCGAGAACGGACAGGGGGAACGTCACGTTCACTACAACCCCCCAGTGAGTCGCCGTGTTCCGCGACCCGGCGCGGCGGACCGGCAGCCCGGCGGACGGGCAGCCCGGCTGGATCCGACACCCCTTTCGTACACTGACCTGACCATGCTGGAACCGCTCGATCTTGATTCGTTG
>JBDSMK010000415.1:0-2703 GCA_039915905.1 Ilumatobacteraceae bacterium | reverse complement strand
GGTCCCCGAGGACAGGTGCCTGTTCACCCAGTTGACCGTGGCCGAGAACCTCCGTGTTGCATCGCGCCGTGTAGGGCGCACTGTCGCCGATGTGCTTGACCACTTCCCCGCGCTCGCAGCGCTGATGACGCGCCGCGCCGGCCTGCTCTCGGGTGGCGAGCAACAGATGCTGGTGATCGCCCGCGCCCTGATGACCGGTCCGCGGATCCTGCTGATCGATGAGCTGAGCCTGGGACTGGCTCCGATCATCGTGCAACGGTTGCTCACCTCCATCAGGGGCTTTGCCGCTGATGGCCTCGGCATTCTCGTTGTCGAGCAACACGTCCACCTTGCCTTGCAGCACGTCGATCGCGGCTACGTGCTTCGCGGTGGATCGGTCGTGATGAGTGGCGACGCGGCGAGCCTCGTTGCCCGTTCCGAGATGCTCAGTGACGCCTACCTGGGCGGCGACAGGCAGCGAGGAAGTGTTTCGTGACGCAATACATCGTATTCCTCGTGCTCGGTCTCGGTTCCGGCGCTGTGTACGCCGGGCTGGCGATGGGGCTGGTGGTGCAGTACAAGGCTTCCGGGATCGTCAACTTCTCCTACGGCGCGATGGCGATGCTGTCGGCATATCAATACGACGAACTCCGTCGCACGGGCGATCTCGTGATGCCGTGGGTCTGGGTGCCGGCCCGCTTCCACCTCGCCGACCACGTCGGTGCCGCCGTGGCGATGCCGGTAACGCTGGTGCTCGCCGCTCTGCTCGGGCTGATCCTCTACGCCGCCGTCTTCAGACCGTTGCGTACAGCCTCGCCGTTGGCCAAGGTTGCTGCTTCGGTTGGTTTGATGATCGTGCTGCAGGCCATCGTCGTGGTTCAGTTCGGCACCGACGCGAGATTGCCGGTGAAGATCCTCCCGGCTGATTCCGTCGAAATCTTCGGTGTCACGTTTCCGCGTGATCGCTTCTATCTCGCGCTGCTCACGGCGCTGGTGGCTGTCGGCCTGTGGGCGCTGTTTCGCTTTTCCCGCTTCGGCCTGGCGACGCGCGCCGCGGCCGAGAGTGAACGCGGCGCGTTGCTCACACTCATTTCGCCGTCTCGACTGGCGGCGATCAACATGGTGTTCGTCGCGGTCCTTGCAGCTGTGTTCGGCATCATCAGCTCCCCGATAACCGGCCTCGATCCCACCAAGTTCACGTTGTTCATCGTCCCCGCGCTGGCGGCCGCGCTGTTGGGGCGTCTGACGTTGATCTCCGTCACCGCCGTTGCCGGACTCGGTCTGGGGATGATGCAGTCCGAGCTGCTGTTCCTGTCGAACAGGTCGTGGTTCCCGCAATGGGCACGTTCCGGGATCACCGATGCGCTGCCGTTCCTCGTCATCGTGATCGCGCTGTTTGCCGCTGGGCATCGACTTCCGGTCCGCGGCATGCTCACCGGCGACCGTGCGCTGAGGTCCTTGCGTCGCCCCGAACACTGGCAGAGCACCGCTACGTGGCTTGTCTTCGCTTTGGTAGGGGTGGTCGTGTTCCACGACCAGTACCGCTACGCGATGATCACCACCGTGATCGGCGTGATGATCATGCTGTCGTTCGTCGTACTCACCGGCTATCTCGGACAGATCTCGCTCGCCCAAGCAGCTGTCGCCGGCGTTGCCGGCTTTGCCGTGTCTCGTCTCGCGTCGGATGTCGGATTGCCGTTTCCCGTCGCACCACTGCTCGCGGCTCTACTTGCGACGGTGGTCGGGAGCCTGGTCGGTGTCCCTGGGTTGCGCATCCGTGGCGTGCAACTAGCAGTCGTCACCCTCGCTGGCGCGGTTGCGATCGAGCGGCTGGTGTTCGGCAATCCGTCGTTCGTCGGCGGCGCAAAGGGCGCCGTCGTGCCGGCTCCGTCGATGTTTGGGTTCAATCTTGACCCGCGAACATCCAGCCAACGACCGAGCATCATCTTCGGCATCGTTTGTCTGGTGATCTTGGCACTACTCGCTGCGCTGGTTGCGGCCGTCCGTGGTGGATCGCTTGGGCGCAAGATGCTCGCCGTTCGTTCCAACGAACGTGCTGCCGCTGCAGTTGGCATCGACGTTGTCAGGGTCAAGCTCGCCGGTTTTGCGCTTGCCTCATTCATTGCCGGTGTCGGCGGCTCGATGCTCGCCTACCAGCAGATGTCGGTGTCGGTCTCGTCGTTCACCGTGTTCGTCGGATTGCAGTGGCTGGCGCTTGCCTACCTCGGAGGGATCACGTCGATCAGTGGCGCATTCATCGGCGGGTTGTTGCTCACAGGTGGCTTACTGCAGACCGTGCTGACCGACGTGGTCCATCTCGGCCGCTACACGCTGTTGTTGAGCGGGCTCGGAGTGGTCATCACCGCTGTTGCCAACCCGGAGGGAATGGCCGCGAAGGTGGGGGAGCGCACCGATGCGATGCGCTCCCGACTTCGGTCAGGCCGGCGTCTCGGCACCCCAATCGAGGAGACGGCTTAATGCGCCGCCGAGGTACTCGTCGAGCGCTCGTTCACTGAGCGGAAGCTTGCGTGCCTCGGCGATCGCCCTGGCGATCGACAGAACTGGGAAGTCGCTAGCGAACATCACTCTTCCAATGCCCCGGCTGGAGTTCATGAAATGGACCAACTCCGGGGTGAAGTACGTCGGCATGTAAGCGGATGTCATCAGGTGAAACTGCTCGAATTTCATGATCAGGCGGGTAACCAGATTCTCCCATGGGTGGCC
>JBDSMK010000362.1:0-3921 GCA_039915905.1 Ilumatobacteraceae bacterium | reverse complement strand
CGAGCGACTCGAGTTCCGGCCCGATCACTACAACAGCGCCCGGCAGTGGTGGGTCCACGTCGGTCGCGCCGGAGGACCTTCTCGTCGGTGGCGATGCGGTCATTGCCGGCCTCGCCGATGCGAAGCTGCTTGCGGCTGCCGTGCAGACCTCGTATGCGACCGATCCGTCGACGGCCAGTGCCGGTGTGACAGCGTTGTATGCTCGGTGGTTCGAGTTCGAAGGCACGATTCGTAAGGTCGACCAGAGTCGCTACCTCGACATGGAGGATGCATTGGGTTCGGTGAAGGCCGGGGTCGACGCGAAATCGCCGGACAGGCTGGCCAAGGTGATTGTCGCGTTCGGCAAGTTGGCCGACGCGTATCTGGTTGATCACCCCGACGGCGGCAAGGTCACTCCGTCGGAATCAGTGGGCCAGGGCACCGTCGTCAACATCGAGCTCAACGAGTTCCACGTGATTGCGTCGGTCACGTCTGTTGCTGGCGGGACGGTCACGTTCACCTCGAAGAACACCGGCGCCCTGGTTCACGAACTGGTGCTGTTCAAGACCGACCTCGATGCGAGCGATCTGCCGCTGGACGAGGACGGCGCAGTAGACGAGAAGGGCGCCGGCCTTGAACTGATCGATGAGGTGGAAGACGTGAAGCCGAGCGAGACGAAGAGCTTCACCGTGGCGCAGCTCGAGCCCGGCAAATACCTGTTGGTGTGCAACGTGGTGGAGGGCACCGTGAAGCACTTCATGCAGGGCATGTACACCACGTTCTCGGTCACCTGAAGGCTTATCCGCTGGGCGCGGCATGCGGTGAGCGTCGAGCGATCGTTATCAGGCTGTGAGCTGCCAGCACTAGCGACAGCAGAACGATCGGTCCATGCCATCCGTCGAGGCGGAGGTGTTCGCCGAACATCACCACGCCGATGCTGATCGCGATGACCGGCTCGGTCACCGTCAACACGGGAAGGGTGATCGTGGCGCGACCCACCTGGTATGCGCTCTGTACTAGCAACAGGGTGGCCACGCCACACGCCGCGATGGCGTACGGCTGCCAGCTCGCGAACGTGCTCAACACGCCTCTTCTGAGTCGATCACCGAAGGCTTCCGCGATCACCGCCATCAATGCCTCTGCGCAGGCTGCCGCCACTGCAAAGAGCACAGCGCGGGACACGCCGCTTGCAAGCCGTCCGGTCGAGAGTGCCACTGCCACCACGCAAACGAGGACCGTCAGCAGGATCAGCCAATCTCCTGCGGCTGCTGTGGCATTGCTGTGCCCGGTAGGTCGTGCAGCGAGGAAGAAGATCGAGATTCCCGCCAGCGCCCCGATCACCGCGAACCACTCCCACCGATGGAGGCGATGGTTTTCGAGTCGGGCACCAACGAGCAACGAGACCACGAGGCTGAGCGTGAGAATCGGTTGCACTATGGCGAGCGAGCCGAAGGTCAGCGCAGCAGTCTGCAGGGCGAAGCCCGCGATGTCGGCGACCATTCCCAGGAGCCACAGTGGACGAGCCAGCAAGCCGAGCAGCAGGCGCGGCTGGAGCGAGCGCTGGGGGTCGGCAGCGGCCGCCTCGTGAAACTGAAAGGCGACCGCGATCCCATAGGCCGCGGCAGCCAACAATGCGAGAGCCAGTGCCACAGTCGTCAGTCTCCCTGTAATCGCCAGGTGGTGTGGCTGTGAGTGCTCGATCGGCCGTTTCCCCCGCACTGCGTAACCGGTCGGCGGCAAAGTTCGAAGCACCTGCCGCGGGTATCTTGCCGGACTGGATCAGTTCGTCGAATACTCCGACGCATTCCGCTTGTGGCAGCGACGCCAGAGTCCAGGTCTTCGTGCAGTCGCAAGTAGCGTCGTAGCCATGGGAGGCCGGGAGACGCCCACGTTGCGTCAACGCGCACTGCGTCGGCTGTCGTCGCACCCGAGTCGAGCCGCCAACGACCGTCTTACGATTGGGCCCAGGCTGTGGATCGCGTCATTGGCAACGGAGGCCGGCGGTGTTCTGGCAATGGCGTTTGCTCGCGGCAGCGAAGGATTGTTGATGGCTGGCTGCGCGCTGGTGGTCGCTGGAGGTGGTTTGCGTAGGCGGCTGCTGTTGGCTTGGTTCGTAGTCGTCGGTGTCCTTGCGGTGCTGTTGCTCGAGGGGATCCATCGGTCTGGTCGTTGGTGGGTGGCAGTCGCGATCGGTCTCGTGGTGGTGTTGGCAGCGTGGGGCGACGTGACGGTGATGCCGACTGCAGGGCGTCTGCGGTCGGCACTTCGAGTCGGAGCGCTCGCGCTGGGCGGAGTCTTCGCGGTTGGTCTGACGATTGAGTTGTTGGCCGGCGCGTCCCCGTCTCGTGCGTCGCTGCGGGCCGCCTTGCGGATGACGGTCCTTCGGATGTTGGGCGCCGACGTCCAACCTGTAGCAACGGGTGTAACGGCGCACTGGATGGCGCTCGGCGTCCCAGTGGCCGCCGCGTTGGCCGGGCTGGGCGCGTTGGTGATCGCGTTGCTGCCGGCACCCGACGTGGCCGAAGTCGACGAAGCCGTGAGACGCCGTGTCGCTGCGCTGTGCGCGCTGCCCGACAGCGATTCACTAGCGCCGTTCACCCGTCGCCGCGACAAGAGCTATGTCTTCTCGGCCGATGGGCGTGCCGTGATCGGATATCGCGTTGTTGTCGGCGTTTGCATCGCCGGACCAGGACCAGTAGGTGCACCGGAGTCTTGGCCCGACGCGATGGCGGCGTTCGTGCGGCGCTGCAACGAGCGCGGCTGGCGCCCGGCGATGATCGGAGCCAGTGACGACGGCCGGCGTCTTGCTCAGTCGTTAGGTCTGAAAGGGATCCACATCGGCGACGAGGCTGTCGTTTCCACCGTTGGGTACCGGCTCGACCTGCCGGCGATGCGCAACGTTCGTCAGGCGGTTCAGCGCACTCGCAACGCCGGGGTAGAGGTGACCGTCGGCCATGAGGGGGAGCTGAGCCGCAAGACCCGCGAAGCGCTCGGCGGCGTCGTCGATGACTGGCGGCGCGGCGCCGGCGAACTGGGCTTCGCGATGACGCTCGACGGTCTCCTGCAGAACGTCTACCCGGATGCGCTCGTGGTGGTCGCGCACCACGGCGGACGCCCAGTGGGTTTCCAACGATACGTGTCATGTCGCGGTGGCAGTTGTTTGAGCCTCGATGTGATGCCGCGCCTGCGTCACGCACCGAATGGTGTGAATGAACGTTTGATAATCGAGACGATCGCCTGGGGTGTTGATCACGACGTCAATCGTCTTTCACTCAATTTTGCCGCGTTCCGAACCTTGTTCGAGTCGCCGAACTCTGTTACAAGACGATTATTGCGGTGGACGGTCCATCGCCTGGACCCGTTCATCAACGTCGAGTCTCTTTATCGGTTCAATGCCAAGTTTCGCCCGCAATGGGTTCCCAGGCACGTCCTGTATCGCTCGGTCTTCGATCTTCCGTTCGTGATCCACGCGGCCTTGCGCGTGGAGTTCGGCACCGACGATGCCCGTGCAGACCAGGCAGCCGCCGCCGAAGTCGCCATGCGGGCGCATTCGTAATGCTACGCGAGCAGATGGCCACGTTTGAATGTGGCCATCTGCTCGTTATTACGGTCAATCCTTCTTGAATTTATCCTTGACCCTGTCCACAAGACCTTCAGCCTTGTCCTTCGCATCTTCGAGAACCTCTTTGACCTTGCCGGCCTTCTCATCGCGCCTACCATCTGACTTCAGCTTGTCATTATCGGTAAGTGCTCCCGCGGCCTGCTTGACTCTGCCTTTTGCTTGATCCAGGTTGTCATCCATAATATTTCTCTCCTTTCATTAGGTATAGGTTTATTGAACGAGTTTATTAAATGAACAGGTGGCCAGTGCAGCGCTTACTCTGGTCTCAGGCCCGCTCTCGGAACAGGCTGTACCCGCCTGGTCCAACCAGACAACCGGCG
>JBDSMK010000342.1:0-2841 GCA_039915905.1 Ilumatobacteraceae bacterium | reverse complement strand
TGTTACTTGCCCAAGTTGCGCCGGCAGATCAGCCTGCTGCGTGGGAGGCAGCACGCGCCGAGTTGCGCACTCATCTGGTGGACGGCGAACTTCAACTCCCCGGTGCCGCCTGGTTCGTCCGCGCCCGTCGCTGATTGCCGTCAGTCCAGCAGTCAGCAGTCAGCAGTCAAGCCGTCAGAGCAGATCAGAGCAGATCAGCGAGCGCGGCCTCCAGGCGCGACACCCGCTCCTCGAGCTCACTGACACGATCGGCCAAGACCCCAGCGGCCAGGTCCCCAGCGACCAGGGCGCCAGCGGAGGCCGTGAACGTCATCTGCGGCGGTGCAACGTCAGCCTCGTCGGCCACCAGTTGCTTCCAGCGGTTCTCCTTCTGGCCGGCCTGGCGATCCAGGCGCTCGACGATGCCACCGTCGGCAAGCGCGGTGAGACCTACCTCGACATCGGTGGCAGAGGTGAACTCGTGCAACCGCGCGGAGCGATTCAACAGTTCGGCGACCGTCTGCGGACCTCGCAGCAGCAGCAACGCCAGCAACGCCGAGCCGGGAGCATCGAGCTCGAGCCTCTCGTCGATCACCTGCCGGTACCGGGTAACGGTGCGCCCGTGTGACGGATGGACGAAACGCAACAGGCCTTCAGCCTTCAACGACGCGACCGCGGTCTCCACGTCGTGTTCGACAACGTGCATCACCGGCTCTCGAGCTGTGCTCTGGTTGCATGCCGCGACGAGCCCGTTGAGCGTCAGCGGGTACTGATCGGCAACGGTGCGCTGCTTCTCCAACAGGCAGCCGAGCACTCGCCCTTCGACGGTCGACAGCACTCGTCCGACAGCACCCGTGACGTTCGGGTCGGAGCTCAGCAGTTCGCCTTTGCTGGAACGACGATTTTCAGGCCGGGATAGAAGCTGGAATAGCCCTTGGTCGAGGCGTTCGCTGCATCGAGTTGGGCGACGGTGAGATTCAGCTTGTCGGCCACCTTCTGGCGAGTGGTATCGGCCTTGGTGATGGTGTACGAACCGGCCTTGCAATTGCCGGTCGGCCCGGCAACCGAGGTCGTGGGGGCACCAGTGCCCGAGGGCGCGGTGCTGTCGCCAGTGGGCGTAGTGGTGGTGGTGGTGTTGGTCGCCACTCCCCCGCCACCGGCGGGCACCCCGGTGCCGGGTTGCGTGCCGCCCGCCGGGATCTTGATGACAGTACCGACCGGAGGGAAGTTGGTGACCTGCTGACCAGTGAGGGTCCATCCGTTGAGGCTCAACAGGTCGCTCATCGACACCTTGAACTTGCGGGCGATGGTGGAGGGGTAGTCGCCGGCCGCGAGGGTGTACGGGCCCGCCGCCCCCGCGGCTCCGCCACCGGCGGAGGCGGTCGTGCTGGTGGAAGACGCTGGGAACGTAGCGGCAACCACGAAGTTGGTGGGCGTGAGCGAGGCAATCGTGCTCCGCGACGGCGAGCCGACGGTGCTGCCACAGGCGCCCAGCGCGAGTACCGCGCTGAAGCTGAAGGCCACTCCAATGAGTTTAGAAGGCATGACCTACAAGCCTACGGCCTGGCGTTACACGAGGGGGCGCGCCGTCGGCTTGATCGGCGCCGGTAGCTGCGTCTCGCCCATCAACCACGCGTCCACTCCGGCCGCGCACGAACGACCCTCGGCGATCGCCCAGACGATGAGGCTCTGTCCACGCCCCATGTCGCCGGCCACGAACACGCCCGGAACGTTGGTCATGAAGCGCCGATCACGGGCCACGTTGCCACGCGGGTCGTGAGCCACGCCGAGCTGCTCGAGCCACGGCGTCTTCTCCGGACCGACGAACCCCATCGCCAGGAACACGTAATCGGCGAGCAGTTCGCTATCGGTACCTTCCACCTTCACGAACCGCCCATCGACCATCTCCACGTCGTGGATCCGCAAGGCCCGCACCCGGCCGCTGCCATCGCCGTCGAAGCATTCGGTGTTCACGCTGTACAGGCGCTCACCGCCCTCCTCGTGAGCCGAGGTGACCTTGAACACCATGCTGAACTGTGGCCACGGATTGCCCGATGAACGGGTATCCGGTGGTTGCGGCATGATCTCAAGTTGAGTCACGGATGCAGCACCCTGGCGGTGAGCGGTACCGAGGCAATCGGCACCGGTGTCGCCACCACCGATGATCACGACATGCTTGCCCTTGACGTCGATCGGCGATCGTGTGATGTCACCGTTCTGCACCCGGTTCGACGGCGGCAGGTACTCCATCGCCTGGTGGATGCCTTGCAACTCGCGACCGGGAATCGGTAGGTCGCGCCATGCCGTGGCGCCGCAAGCCATCACGGTCGCGTCGTAGCTGGCCAGCAAAACGTCGATGTCCACTCCCTCGCCAACCTCGGCGTTCACCCGGAATTCGGTGCCTTCGGCCTCCATCTGGGCGATACGGCGGTCGACGAATCGCTTCTCCATCTTGAACTCCGGTATCCCGTATCGAAGCAGGCCGCCGATGCGATCGGCGCGTTCCAGCACCACCACCTCGTGCCCGGCGCGGGTCAGTTGCTGGGCCGCAGCCAGACCGGCAGGTCCGGATCCGATAACAGCTATCCGTTTGCCGGTCTTGACGCTCGGAACCTGCGGAGTGACCCAACCCTCGGACCAGGCCCGTTCGATGATCTCCAACTCGATCTGCTTGATCGTCACTGCATCGGAGTTGATCGCCAACACACACGCCGACTCGCACGGTGCCGGACACAGCCGGCCGGTGAACTCAGGAAAGTTGTTCGTGGCATGCAACCGGTCGATGGCGTCGCGCCAGTGATCGCGATACACCAGATCGTTCCAGTCCGGAATGAGGTTGCCGAGCGGACAGCCGTTGCTGCA
>JBDSMK010000402.1:0-2691 GCA_039915905.1 Ilumatobacteraceae bacterium | reverse complement strand
CGCGACGAGGACCCGGACGTGATCGGGTTGTCGATCCTGTCGGGATCACACCTCGAGTTGGTCCCTGGCATCATCAAGGCGCTGCGCGACGTCGGCGTCGACGCGCCGGTGGTGGTTGGCGGGATCATCCCAGAGCAGGACCGCCCACGGCTGGCCGCGCTGGGCGTCGCTGCGGTGTACACCCCGAAAGACTTCCAGCTTGCCAAGATCATGCGTGAGGTCGCCGACCTGGCGGTCAGCTACCGCGCCGCAACGACGCCGAACTGAACTGGACATCAAGCTGGATATCAAGCTGGACTACATGCTGGTCTGCCGTTATTAAGCGCCGCTCGAACGTGCGGTATCGCCGAGAGCTTCAGACCCCGGCGGGGAGCTGCGAATCGATCCACCGCTCCAAGCGCGGACCGCTCTCGAAACTGGTGATCAACGCATAACGGGGCGCGCTACCGGTATGCACCACCACGTGCCACAGGCGCTGGGTATCGACCACGTAACGGGAGCCACGATGCAACGGAACACGCCGCTCGGTGGCCCGGTCGGGCAGGCCGTCGACGCCGTTGTCCATCAGCAGCATGTAGCTGTCGGGATTGTCGGTCAGCTCCACCCAGCTGCGTACCACCCAACCCTCGTCGTCGGGATTGAAGCGGTTGTTGTCGTCACGGTGGAAGCTACGGATCGCCGCGTCGCGGTCTTGAGGTTCGAGCTTGATCACCCGCACCCGACCAAAGTTGGCGCCGACACCGTCGACGTAGTCGCGTAGCGTTGGCGATATGGCCGCGTTCGACGTCCACAGCGCACCCTTGTCGGTCTTGCCCTTGTCCCAGAAGCCACGGCAATCGAGCTCACCGTCAGCTGAGGCCAGCGGCGCGAAGTTGGTATCACCGCCGCTCTTCCAGTTCATGTACTCCAACCCGAGCCATTCGTCGGCGGGCACCACACCGGGGAAGTCGGCGAGTTGGACCACACCGGCGGCGTCGAGCACCGGCAACCTCGGATGAGGGGTGTCGAGCGGGATCTTCACGCTCCAGTGGTCCTGATTCGGCCAGAAGCTCATGGCCACGAGTCTAGGAAGCAGGGGGCGCGGCTGTCACGGCAACGGATGCAGCGACAGTCGTCGGAATGACAACACCGGGCCGGGGCACCTTCAGCTTGCGCCCTTTCTCGACGTGATCAGGATTGGTGATCCCGTTGAGCGCCATCAGATCGGCCTTGGAGACGCCGAGCTTGGCGACGATCTTGTTGAGGTTGTCTCCGGCTTGTACGACGTAGAACTCGGGCATCGTCGTGGTGGTGGCCAGCGTGGTGGTCGTGGAAGTGGTGGTGGCGATCGGAGGCAGCGTGCCGGACGCGCCCGAACCGGTGGAACCGCACGCCGCGGCGCCGACTGAGAGGCTCACGAACAGTCCGGCCAGCACGAACACCCGCTTCATGCCGCGATGGTACAGGCCGCTCCACCGGGTGCTGTGCGATGTCGGATCACCGAGGCGGTGCAGCGGAGCCGTAACCTCGCACACGATGAACGCAAGCCGCGCGCGATGACGGACCTCGACGAGCTGGGATACTTTCCGGTGGCGCGGGTGCCCGAACGCGAGTACAGCGTGGATGTGGGCGGCCTGCAGATCGCCGTGCATGAGTGGGGCGACGCAGCCGCACCACCCTTTTTCCTGGTTCACGGCGGCGCCGACTTCGCCAGGACCTACGACGCGTTCGCGCCGCGTCTGGCCGATGCCGGTTGGCGGATCATCGCCTGGGATCAGCGCGGCCACGGTGACAGCGAACATGCTGCGCTGTACGGCTGGGACGCGGACATACGCGACGCGATGGCGGTGATGGACTCGGTCACGGAGACTCCTGCACCGGTTCTCGGCCACAGCAAGGGTGGATCACTGATGATCCAACTGGCCGATGCCCAGCCGTACCGCTTCAGTCACCTCATCAACCTCGACGGCATCCCCTTCCGCCGCCGCCAACCCGATGTGGCCGAGCGCGAACGCACCAAGATGATCGGTTCCGACATCACCGACTGGCTCGACCACCGACGAAACACTGCCACCGCACAACGGCGCGCCGGCACGTTCGAGGAGCTTGCCCGGCGGCGGGCGAAGATGAACCCGCGGTTGTCGCTCGAATGGTTGTGCCACCTGGTGTCGGCCGGGGCACGCCACGATGCCGACGGATGGCGTTGGAAGCTGGACCCCGCGATTCGGTTCGGCGGGTTCGGGCCGTGGCGACCGGAATGGACGATCATGAAGCTTCCTGGATTGCCGATGCCGTTCTTGGGGATCCTCGGCGGGCAGGTGGAGCCAATGGGGTGGGGCACAGTGCCCAAGGAGGTGCTGCCCTACCTGCCGCTCGGAGGGCACTGCGAAATCCTTGAGGACACAGGTCACTTCGTGCACATCGAACAGCCCGAGACGGTGTCGGCGATGGTCATCGACTTCGTGGGGGCGACGTGAACGACATCGAATGGCTCACCCACTCCAAGGTGCGACTTGCCCTTCATCATCTACGACCGGCCAGTTCGTCGGCCGACGCTGGGCCCGACTCGTCGCCGCGGCGGTCACTGTTGCTCCTCCACGGCCTTGGTGAATCGTCAGCGACGCAACCGCCGGCGTGGGCCGAGCAGTGGACAGGGTCGGTAGCCGCGCTCGATTTCACCGGCCACGGGTTGTCCACACTGCCCAACGGCGG
>JBDSMK010000233.1:0-3506 GCA_039915905.1 Ilumatobacteraceae bacterium | reverse complement strand
CGAAACCGTGGTGGCACCACCGGGGCGCGACGGACCGAGCATGTTTCGCTGTGCTGCCCCTCGTTATGTCGCTGCACTTTATGAGGACGCTGGGCTGCGCGACGTTGCCGAGTGGGAGGTCGCCGTGGAACTGGTGACGCGCTCGCCGGAGCAGTACTGGGAGATGATCAGCGAGCACGTCTCACTCGCTGTCGCAGCGCTTCAGCAGGTCGACGAACCGGGACGAACGCGCATTCGAGCAAAACGATCACGAAAGTGAGCGCGTTCAAGAAGGGCGGCAAGGTCCGCGTTCCGGGCCTCGCGCGGTGCATCGTCGGGACCAATTAGGACATAGGGAAAGTGAGTTCGACCACAGCGTCGCCGCCGACTTGGTTTCACCTCAGCAGATGGCGCTGGTCGCACCCGCGGCCGAGGGTGCGTTAGCACGAGACCATGGGGGTGTGGGGGAGAGCGGCGTCAGGTCGCCGTTCAGTACTGCATCGTGATGCTTGCCGGGTCGGTCAGTACTGCATCGTGATGCTTGCCGGGTCGGCTTCATAGAGGAGCTCGAAGTCGGTGTAGGGCATCCAGTGCTCGCCGCGGGTGGGGTCGAGGATGTGGACCTGCGTCCCATCGGGCGTGGCGTCACCGTCGATTGCGGAGAGGATCACGTAGTGCCCAGGAATCGTTGTCATCAGCGGTCCGCGCTGGAGCAGGTTGGCCCAACCCTCAGGGGATCGGCAAGCGGCGGGGTCGACCGCCATGCCTTGACCAAGTGCCAACTCCAGGTCCTCGGCTGGGTCGGTTCCGTCTCCGCCCATGTCGCCATAACGTGCACGCACCTCTAGATCGTCGGCGTAACACACCTGGTCGCGCCACCCGAGCATCATCACCGCGGCCGCCGCCCAGCACGACATCCTGTCGCTCTGATACACCAAGGACACCGCGTTTGACTCGTTCACTGACATAACTCGATACCTCCTTGAGAGGGCTAATGATGCTCGTTGGTCTCGTGCCCGAACGGGCGATCCTCATGCACAGATGCGCGGTGGGTGTAGTGCCAGTCGCTATTGGACCGCCGGATTCTGGCTGCAGTGAGTCGATGGTCAGGAGTCCTCGTGTAGGTCCCCGTCGTCCATCCCGCGGCTGGCGGGTTGCTACGAGCTGGTGTTGCATCTGATCTGAATGCACAGCACGAGTGTGAGAATCGATGCATCGACGCGCAAAGAACCACGGCACAGAACCATCTCGGGGTCGCTGGAAGCGCGCCGGTCGGTGCCGACCCCGGTACTGACCGCAGCGCTGTACGCCCGGTTCTCGTCGCGCGGCAGGGGCGACTTCGCGGACAAGGTACTCTCGGTGATGCGACTCGGCTACGGCGGCCACCTCGAGAATGGCAACTAGTCATGGACCAAGTAGCCACGGACCAAGTAGCCACAGGCGGGGACCGGTCCGACGCGTTCGTGTTCTTCGGTGCCACAGGCGACCTTGCTTTCAGGCAGATCTTCCCGGCGTTACACGGGCTGATCCGCGATGACGGCTTTGACCTGCCGATCATCGGCGTGGCGCGGTCAGGTGACCTGGCGACGCTGCGCGAACGGGCGCGTCGCAGCGTCGAGGCAAGCGGCCCAACTGACCCGGTGGCATTGGAGCGGCTGTTGGACCTGCTGCACTACGTCAAAGGCTCCCACGATGATCCCGAGACCTTTCACGCCTTGCGCGGCGCGCTCGGCGATGCCGAGCATCCGCTGCACTACCTGGCGATCCCCCCGGCCCTTTTCGGACAGGTAATCGCCAACCTGCAAACGTCGGGCTGCGCGACCGGGGCGCGGGTGATCGTCGAGAAGCCCTTTGGGCGAGATCTCGGCAGCGCCCGAGCTCTCAATCACGCGGCTCGTGCGGTCTTTCCTGAGGCTGCAATCTTTCGGATCGACCACTACCTCGGCAAGGAACCCATCCAAAACCTGGTCTACTTTCGATTCGCCAACTCGTTTCTCGAGCCGATCTGGAACCGTGACCGAATCGCCAGTGTGCAGATCACCTTGGCGGAAGCGTTAGACGTCGGCAGCCGCGGCGCGTTCTACGACGGGACCGGGGCGCTCCGCGATGTCGTCCAGAATCACCTGTTCCAGGTGCTCGCTCTGTTGGCGATGGAGCCGCCGGCGGGTCGCAGTGCGGAGGCGATGGCCAATGAGAAGTTCAAGATTCTCGACTCGATCCGGCCGCTGCGGCCCGACGATGTCGTCCGCGGTCAATACTCCGGCTACCGCGACACCGATGGGGTGGCCGTCGGTTCGACCGTCGAAACCTTCGCCGCAGTCCGCCTCGAGATCGGTACGTGGCGCTGGGGTGGCGTGCCGTTCACGATTCGCACCGGCAAATCGCTGGCAGCTACGGCGACCGAGGTGATCGTGTCTTTGAGGCCGCCGCCCCAAGCCGTATTCGGCGACGACGTGTTCCACGAGTGCAACTACATCCGCTTCCAGTTCGATCCTGGCATCTCGATCTCGATCGGCGCGCGCACGAAGCTACCCGGAGAAGCGATGGTCGGTGAACCGGTTGAGTTGGTCGCGTGCAATCGCCACGGTGATGGTAGGCCGCCGTACGAGCGCTTGATCGGCGACGCAACCAACGGCGATCAGACCCTGTTTGCTCGTCAGGACGCAGTCGAGGCCGCGTGGCGGGTCGTCGAGGGCATCCTCGACGACCGCAGCCCGCTGCACGAGTATGAGCCGGGGAGTTGGGGTCCTCCGCAAGCTGACCGGTTGCTCGCCGCTGGCGAGCGCTGGCATGCGCCGCGAGTCGCTCATCTAGCGGGTCTGCCAGTTGGTTCGGCTGGGGACCGATGACCGGGACTATGTGGGCGATGTGGGTTCGATCGCTTCAGCCTTGGGTACGGCTAAAAGCGGGTTGCCCCGAAACTCGGGCGCGTGCTGAACCCCACAAGGAGGTACGACGTGTTTCGCGTTGGTTTCGTCATATCACCGTCGCGCGGTTGTGTCCGTGCGGTGCTCAGCGAATGGGTCCGAGATGAGTGACCTCGGCCGCCGTCGTCCATCGGTCGCCGCTGACGACCGACCGCTCACCGGCGAATTGGTGCGCGACTCGATGGCGAGTCCGGACACCTTGTTCGGGTTGTCGTTCACTTCGGTCAGCCGGGCACGGCAGTTCATGCTGGCGGTAAAGGACTTGGCTGACCAGCGCAAGCTACGACTCGTCGATGCCGTGTTGGTCATCAAAGGTGACGACCAACAGGTTCGCGTCCATGAGACGATCGATCCCCAGGCTGGTCGGTCGGCACTCTCGGGAGCGATGTGGGCCGGCTTGCTGGGGTTGATCGTCGGCGGCCCGGTCGGCTGGGTCGCGGGGCTCGCGATTGGCGCCGGTGCCGGTGTTGCCGCTGCCAAGGTGATCGATCTCGGGATTCCCGATGAATGGGTAGCCTGGTTCAAGAACGCTGTTGCGCCAGGCACGGCGACCGTCTTGGTGCTGGCCAGCGATATCGATCAACGTGCGCTTGGCGAAGA
>JBDSMK010000224.1:0-6269 GCA_039915905.1 Ilumatobacteraceae bacterium | reverse complement strand
GGAGCCGGTCGAGGCCTCCCTGGGCGATTTCTTCAGTGACAAGAATACGTGCCATTGCCACCATCGTTACCCGCCTCGACCACGGCATGGCAAACGAGTTGGCCAGATGCCCACTGACCGAGGGATGTGGACTGCCTTCCGCGCGACCGCAACGGCGGCCGAATGCAGCACCGCATCGGGCATCCCGTCGGTGATCGGGGCTAAGTTGCCGGTCATGCCGTTTCAGTTCCTCACCCCAGAATGGATGGACGCCGCCAAGGCTGTCCGCGAGAAGTACGCCGCCGACGCGGCGAAGGTGACCACCAGCATCCGGATGAACCAGGTGATCACCGGAGTGCCGTTCGGCGATGGCACAGTCACCACCTACATGGACACCTCCGATGGCGACGTGAAGATGGAGCTCGGCGAGCTGGCCCAGCCCGACCTCACCGTGACCACCGACTACGAAACGGCGCTGAAGTTGTTCGTCGAGCAAGACCAGGCGGCAGGGATGCAGGCGTTCATGAGCGGCAAGATCAAGGTCCAAGGCGACATGATTAAGATGATGGCGATGCAGAGCGCGATGCCTCAGGATGAGACGGCGAAGAAGATCGCCGAGGAGATCAAGTCGCTGACCACGACCTAGGTCAGTACTAGACCCACGGCATCACGAGACCCACGTGTTCACGAGACCCGGGCCAGTACGCGATCCAGGACCGTGCGGGATCCAGAACACGACGGTCCGTCGCGACGGTTAGGTGCGGTTGATCTTGCCCAGCGCCGCGCCGAGCGCGGCCACTGTCCATTTGGCGTCCTGATCTACGGACGGGCCACGAGACCAACTGTCGAGCATGGTGACGTTGCCGCCCTGCACCAGAAATGTCTCGCCGGTGAACTTGCAGTCGGCACTGGCAAGGTAGGCCACGAGTGGTGAGATGTTGGCCGGGTCCCACTGGTCGAAGGAGCCCTCCTTGGGCTTCATGATGTCCTCCAAGCCTGGGGTGGCCAGCGTGAGGCGGGTACGAGCACCCGGGGCGATGGTGTTGCTTTTGACGTTGTAGCGGACCAGTTCCTTCGCCGCGATCTGGCTCAACGTGGCGATGCCGGTCTTCGCAGCCCCGTAGTTGGCCTGCCCGGGGTTGGAGAACAAGCCGGACGTGCTCGACGTGTGCACCAGGTTGCGGGGCTTGTCGATGCCTGCCTTGTACTGCTCGCGCCAGTACGCGGCGGCCCACCGGGTTGGTGCGAAGTGACCTTTGAGGTGCACGTTGATGACGGCGTCCCATTCGGCCTCGGTCATGTTCACGATCACACGGTCACGCAAAATGCCCGCGTTGTTCACCAGGATGTCGAGGTCGCCGAACGCCTCGACCGCCGTGTTGATCAGGTTCTGAGCGCCTTGCCAGTCGGCGACGTTGTCGCCATTAGCCACGGCCTGGCCGCCGAGTGCCTCGATCTCCTTGACCACCTGCTGGGCGGGTGTGAGATCAGTACCGGTGCCGTCATTGGTTCCGCCGAGGTCGTTGACAACGATCTTGGCGCCCTCGGCCGCGAAGAACAAGGCGTGCTCACGCCCGATTCCGCGACCTGCTCCGGTGATGACTGCAACTCGCCCATCCAGTGACCCCATGGAGCACCCCTCTCGTGTGCACGGCAGATTAGCGACCGACAACTGTTCCGGAGAATTCAGCCACGCGTCGGCAGTGTCGTCACGACAAAGTCAGATCGACTGCCGTGCCACGGGCCAGGGGCTGACCCTCGCTGACGCCGGCGCCATTGACGGTGGCCAATGTGACAACACCGTTCTGGTTGCCGGTGACCTTGCCTACTGCCAGCCCGGACGAGCTCAGCAGGTTGATCGCCTGCTGTAACGGGAGGTTGCCGATGGCCGGCAGTGGCACAGCGTCCGGGCCCTTGGAAATCGCCACGGTGACGGTCGACCCACGTGCAACCGACGTGCCCTTTACCGGGTCCTGGCTGGCGACCGCACCGGCGGGGACACCCGGACTGAACTCCGTCGGTCCCTCCGCGTAGACAAGGTTGAGGGCTTCGACGGCGGCCTTCGCGTCTGCTGGGGCGAGTCCGATCAGCGACGGCACGGTACGCGGTTTCGGTCCGTTGGACAGCACCACTTGCACCACGGTGCTCGGATCGACAACCGCCCCGGCGACCAGATCGGGATGCGCCGGCACGGTCCACGAAAGGACCACCCCTGGTGGCACCGTCTCGTCGAAGGCAGGATCCCCCTGTTTGATCTGCAACTTCTGGGCGACGAGCGCGGCGGTGGCCTGATCGAGGGTCAGACCCTTGAGCTCCGGCAGCCTCGGCGAAGGCCCCTTGGACAACTGGACCATCACCAGCACTCCCGGAGTCACCGTGTCGCCGGCCTTCAATCCCGGCTGCGCCGGCACCGTCCACGACACCACTGAGCCCGCCGGGACAGCGTCGTCGAACACCTGGTCTCCCTGCTCGATGTTCAACTTGAGCTTCGCCAACACGTCGGTAGCGGCCTGCAAGGTGAGGCCCTTGAGCTCGGGCAGAGGCCGCGGCGCGGGACCACTGCTGACCACGAGCGTCAGGATTCGGCCTTCCTTCAACTTCACCCCGGCGACGGGATCGGTGCGGATCACCTTGCCGACCTCGACGGTCTCACTGGGCTCCTGCGGAGTCTCCAGTGTCCAACCTGAACTGGATACCTGGTTCAACGCCTCGCCCTGGGTGAGGCCGATCAGGGCTGGCACCGGATGCGATTTGGTGCGAGTCGCGTACAGCGTGATGGCTGCTGCTGCCACGGCGATCACGAGCAGAACGGGAATCAACCACCACGCCTTGCTACGTCGGCGCCGTGACGGCCATTGCTCGTCGAACAGCGCTGGAGGAATGATCGGCGGAGGTCCAGCCGGCCCGGCCGGGGGTGCCTCCGTCTTGGGTACCCGCGCCGCCACCACCGGCATCACCGCGGTCGGTTCGATTGTTGGGGCAACCAGTTCGACGACTTCCGTCGGCGCCAGTTGCTCCGGAAGCGCAGCAGCGTGCGCGGGTTTCTCGGCCTGAGCTTCGGCAGCCGGAGCTTCGGCCGCCGTCGCTTCGGCGGAAGCGTAGGTGCTCGGCGGTGGGAGCAACGCTGCAGGGCCAGATGGAAACCGCAAAGCCACAGGGGGTGCCGGGTCGGCGGTCGCCGCCGGCTCGCTTGACGCCGGCTCACTTGCCGCCAACTCGCTCGGCGCCAACTCACTTGGCGCTGCCTCACTAGCCGCCGTCTCACTGACCGGAGCGTCGTCGTCCTCCGACTGACCCGAACGGCCGAGCAACGGTCGCGTCAGGTCAGGCGACGGGCCAACCGCCGAGGGGTCCGCCACAGCCGCAGCGGCCGGCCGCACGAGATCCACCGTGGGGGCCGCACCACGATCGCCAAGCCCAGCGCCGAGAACTGCGATCGGTGTTGGACGTGGCAACTTCTCGGCGGTCTGCATCAGCGCACGGCCGAACTCGGCGACGCTGTAGCGATCCTCTGGCTCGGGGCGTCCGGCATGCTCCAGCACGGAGGCCAACGCACCGAGGTCGGCAGAGACCGGTAGCAACTTGCCTATCCGGTTGGAAAGCGTGGCCACCGTAGAATCGCCGACGAACGGAACGGAGCCGGTGACGCACTCGAGCATCGTCAGGCACAACGAGTAGACGTCGCTCTTGGGGACTGCAGGTTGCCTCGCAGCGATCTCCGGCGCGACGTACATAGCGCGTTCGTTGCTGACCTGCGTGGCATCGGTCCACAGCACGCCGCCAAGCAGTTGGCCAAGCCCGACATCGACCACACGTAGCACCCTGTCGTCGCCGAAGACCAACGTCGAAGGGCGGATGTCGCCGTGGATCAGCCCAGCGCGATGAACCACGTCGAGGGCGCGGCAGACATCGAGCCCGAGGGCTAATGACTGCGACGCAGACAACAATCGGCCGCGGTCGAGCACGTCGCGCAAGCTGCCGCCGGACAGATGCTCGACCACCACATACAGCGTCTCGCGACCGTTCCACAGGTCGCTACCCCAACCCAGTTGGGCAGCGATGTTGGGGTGTCGCAGGCGACCGGCGGCCTCCATAGTCGTGCGGAACGACTGCTGGAACCCAGGGTCCGCGCTGATCCCAGGATGGACGACCTGCAAGGAGACGACACGCTGATCCTGTTCGTCGAACGCGTCGAAGACGGCGGCATCGACTCCGCCGCCGCGTCGTGCTCCGAGGCGGTACCGGCCAGCGACCCGTCTCCCGTTGAACTGTTGTTCCAAGCCCACCATGGTCCTCCGAAGCTAGCCCCGATCTATTGCCCGCAGATCGCGCGGGTTGAAATCGTCGCCCCGACGGGGAGAATGGCATCCGTGAGACGCCCGCAGTTCCGCCGACTGAAGCCGCGCCTGCTGATCTGCAGCTTCCTGATCGCGGTCGGCATCGTACTTGCCGTGCTCGGCGTGATGAGATCCGTAACCGGAAAGGCGGCCCAACAACTGCCGCCATTGATCCAGAGCGTCACGCCGGTGCGTGACGCAGTACAGGTGCCGGAGCAGAGCCAGGTGGTCGTCGACCTCACGCAGGGATACACGGGCGTCCTGGTGATCGACGGGGTGGAACTGGCGACGATCGATCAGTTCGACCTGAGCGCGGGTATTCAGCCTGGCGAGCAAGCCGCTATCCCGCTGAGCACTGTTTACGCCGAGGGCAACGCCACGCTGACGTTTCAGCCGACCAAGGGCGCTGCGATCGAGTCGTTCACGCAAGGCACTCACGTTGTCAAGGTGATCTACTGGAAACTGGTGGAGGGCCGCACAGCGGCACACAGCTACCTGTGGTCGTTCACCACCTTCTGAGCTACCTCCCACTTGCAACGTACTCAGGCGTCGGGCAGGGCTCCGGTGGCCAACAGCTTCTCGAAGGCCTCCTCGTGAAGCACGGGGACACCGAGTGTCAGGGCCTTGGCCAACTTGGACGCGCCGGGGTCGTCACCGACCACAACCGCATAGGTCTTGGCGCTGACACCGCCCGGACTCTTGCCGCCGCGATCCTTGATCGCCGTCTCGGCCTGCTCGCGGGTGTAGTTGGACAACGTGCCTGTCACCACTACGGCGCGTCCCGCAAGGGTGGCCGCGACCCGGCTTACGTCCACCCTGCCGAAGTCCACACCCGCGGCGCGCAGCTTGTCGACGAACAGCCGGTTGGCGTCAACCGCGAACCAACCCACGATCGAACCGGCGATGACCGGGCCGACGCCTTCGGTCGTGGCCAGTTCGGCCTCGCTGGCGGCCATGATCGTGTCAAGCGAACCGAATGCGCGGCTCAACGCATCGCTGGCCGACGGCCCGAGGCCCTTGATGCCGAGAGCGGTGAGCAACTTCGGCAGTGGCCGAGACTTGGACCCCTCGATCGCCGCGAGCAGCTTGTCGGCACTTACCCGGGCGAACTTGTCGAGCTGCAGTAACTGCTCGGCTGAGAGCGAGTAGATGTCCGCCGGATCGACGATCAGGCCGGCGTCGCTGAGATGGAAGACGGTTTGTTCGCCGAGCCCTTCGATGTCCATCGCGCCGCGCGAGGCGAAGTAGATCACCCGCTGGTCACGCTGGAACGGACACGCCGGCTCCACGCACCTGGTGTCGGCCTCGCCTACCGGACGGACCAGTTCGGTGTGCAGCGGGCACGGACAGATCTTCGGGAACTGCCATGGTCGGCTGTTCAGCGGGCGCAGTGACAGTACAGGAGCAACGACCTCCGGGATCACGTCACCGGCCTTGCGCACCACCACCGTGTCGCCAGGGCGGACGTCCTTTGCTCGAACCTGATCTTCGTTGTGCAGTGTGGCCATGCCCACCGTGCTGCCGCCGACGAACACCGGCTCGAGCACGGCGAATGGCGTGGTCCGGCCAGTGCGCCCGACGGACACCTGGATATCGCGCAGCAGCGTGGTTCGTTCCTCGGGCGGGAACTTGAAGGCGATAGCCCATCGCGGGGCGCGCGAGGTGAACCCGAGCAGCCCGCGTTGTTCCAGGGCATCGATCTTGATCACGGCCCCGTCGATCTCGTAACCAAACTCGTGGCGGTGCTCCTGCCAGTGCGTGCAGTAGGCGTAGACCGCATCCAGATCCTCGAGCGAGCGGATCTCCGGGTTGACTGGCAAGCCGAGCGCAGCGAAGTACTCCAGCGTCTGCTGGTGGCTGGTGAAATCGGGGCCCCCGACAACCTGCCCGAGTTGATAGCTCCAGAAACTGAGCTCCCGCTCCGCGGTGACCTCCGGACGCTTCTGGCGAAGG
>JBDSMK010000202.1:0-4233 GCA_039915905.1 Ilumatobacteraceae bacterium | reverse complement strand
TGCAGGCAGTCGGTGTCGTTGTTCTGGTAGCGGGTGCCGAAGCCCAGGACCGCGTAGCCGGCGGCGGCGAGCAGCGGGCACGCGTAGTGCACGCTGAAGTCCCCGCGTGGGTGGCTGAGGATGACCGCCGTTTTCCACGGCTTGCCGGCCGGTGGCGTCCACAGCACGCCGCGCACGAGCGCGCCGTCGGGCGAGACCAGGCGAATCGACTCACGTGGGATCTCAACGCCGGGATTGTCTTGCGGGAGGGGCCAATAGCTGTAGCCGAACGGCCGCTGGCCACCTAGATGAACGTCAAGTTCCTGCATACGCGAACCCTATGCCCCGTGCCGACTGCGCCAGGTACGGTGAAGACCGTGGAGTCGGCCGACATCGTGGTCATCGGGGCCGGCATCGTCGGTTTGGCCACCGCTCGAGCGGCGTTGCGCACCGACCCGCGTCTGCGGGTGGTGATCGTCGACAAGGAAGGCTCGGTAGCCGGCCACCAGACCGGGCGGAACTCCGGGGTGATCCACGCCGGTGTGTACTACAAACCCGGCTCGGCGAAGGCGAAACTCTGTGCAGCCGGTCGTTTGGAGATGGTCAAGTTCTGTGTCCAGCACGACGTCGATCACGAGGTCTGCGGCAAGGTTGTTGTTGCCCTCACCGAGGACGAGCGGCCACGGCTCGCGGAACTGCACCGCCGCTGCGTGGCAAACGACGTGCCGGTGGAGATGATCGGGCCGAGCAGGCTCCACGAGTTGGAGCCACATGCCGCAGGACTCGAGGCGCTTTACGTAAAGGTCACCGGAATCGTCGACTACGTCGCCGTATGTCATGCGATCGTCGACGAGCTGATGCAAGCCGGGGCCGATCTGCGTCTCGGCACTGCGGTCGTCGGTGCAACCGAGAGCCACGGCGCGCTCGTCGTGAGCACCGACGCCGGCGACATCGAGGCGGGCGCAGTGGTCAACTGCGCCGGATTGCAAGCCGATCGCATCGCCAAGTTGTTCGGCGGAATTGACGCGGCGCGAGGGATGCAGATAGTGCCGGTCCGCGGCGAGTACTACGAGCTCGCCCCGTCACGCAGCCATTTGGTGAACGCGCTGATCTATCCCGTGCCCGATCCGCAGTTCCCGTTCCTCGGCGTGCACCTCACCCGCGGTATCAACGGACGGATCCATGCCGGACCGAACGCGGTGCTGGCATTGGCCCGCGAGGGCTACTCGTGGCGCGACGTGAACGTCCACGATCTCGGCGACACAATACGGTTCACCGGCTTCCGTCACCTGGCGCGCGCCCAGTGGCGCTACGGCCTCAGCGAAATGGTCCGTTCGGTGAGCCGCGTCAAGTTCGCCAAGGCGCTGTCCCGGCTGGTTCCCGAGATCGAGTCTCACGATCTGGAGCCGTCGTCCAGCGGTGTTCGCGCCCAGGCCGTGCACGCCGACGGTCGCCTTGCCGACGACTTCGAGTTCTCCCGCAGCAACTCCGGTCGGGTGCTGCACGTGCTCAACGCACCATCCCCGGCGGCCACCGCCTCACTGGCCATCGGCTCCAAGATCGCCTCCGAACTGCTCGCCAATCCGCGCTGACCCGGCCGGTCAACTTCGTTCTGAGCCCCCGGTTGGCCGGCTGACACCGCCGATTCCGCGATCGACGTCCCGGTTTCACCGGGGTGGACTGCGGAATCGGATGACGTCGTGGGCCGGTTGCGGGAGTGGCTTTGCCCACTGATCACTCTGCGCGGTCGACGACCACAATGAGTCGAATGGCCCATGTGATCGCCGCCCCGTTTGCAGCACACTGGCAACCTCGGTGGAAATGACGACTGCAGGGGATGGACGATGGAGTGCAACACGGTGACGACGGACCCGGGCTCAGCGATTCGTCTCGGAGTGGAGATCACCGTGCAGCGCGAGGTCGCCCGGCTGATAGATGATTCTTCGAGCGGGTTCCTCGGATCGACGTTCGACGACGTCGAGTTACGCAATTGCATCCGGCTCGACGGGCAATGGGACGTCCGCGCGCTGACAGTCATCTGCGCGGTCAAAGGCGCAGTGTGCCGCGCCCTACGCCCGAGCCTGCTTCTGCCGCGCCTCGACATCCACGTGGAGATCGATACCGCTGATCAGGTCACCATGCGCTGGACCGGAGCGGTTGCGGCGCATGCCGCGTCAACCGGGATCGGCGCTCCAGCTATCAGCATCAGCCACAGCGACCGGGCGATAGCTGCGGTCTGCGTAGCACCGGTATCCGCAATGCAATCGAACCTGCAGCTAACCACGCGCCAAAGCACGCTGTAAACGCAACGGCATCCCGGCCGGCGACGCCGTTACCGTAGTTGACATGGAGTTCCGTCTCGTCCGCCACACCACCAACTTCGACGCCGGCTGTGAGTTCTACGGCGCAACCTTGGGTTGGCCGGTCACCAGGGAGTGGGACAGTCCGCAGAGGGGCCGTATCTTTGGCTACGGCATCGCCCGGGTCGAGCTACTCGAAAGCGAGGCCGAGGAACCGGTGACGGGGTTGTTCTTATCCGTCGAAGTCGACGACGTCGACCATTCGTGCTCTGAGTTGGCCCGTGCAGGAATAACGATCACCCAGCCATTGGGCGACCAGCCTTGGGGCCAAAGGAACTTTGCAGTAATGGACCCGAGTGGCATGAAGGTTGTGTTCTTCCAATGGATCTGAACGAGATGCGCGACAACTTCCGTCGCGATGGCGTGGTAGTGGCCCGTGGCGTGCTCGACGACGACGATCTCGCGGTGATTGCCGAAGCGGTGGAGCAAAACCTCGCGGCACCTAGTGAGCTGGCCAGCGACTACACGCCGGGGACCGGTGCGGGGCGGTTCTTCGGCGACTACGTGAACTGGCAACGCATCGTCGGCTACCGCACCGCCGCGTTGCACGGCGCGCTGCCCGCGCTGGCCGGTGAACTGCTCGGCGAACAGCCGCGGTTCTTCCACGAGCACACGTTGGTCAAGGAACCCGGCACCGCGGAGGTCACCCCATGGCACCACGACGAGCCGTACTACTGCGTCGACGGAGCCAAGAACGTGAGCCTCTGGGTGCCGCTCGATCCGGTTCCGGCCCGTGCGGGAGTTCGTTTCGTCGTCGGGTCACACCTATGGGGCCGGCGTTTCGTGCCGCGCCTTTTCGTCGACCAAACACCGTATGCGGCCGGTTCGGCGGACTTCGAACTCGTGCCCGACATCGATGCGGAGCTCGACCTACATGAGATCGTCGCCTTCGACATGGGACCGGGCGACGTGCTCGCCTTCCACTTCCGCACAGTGCACGATGCCCCCGGCACGGCCGGCCTGATCGCCGGTCGACGTCGAGCCGTGAGCTTTCGCTACCTGGGTAGCGACGCCCGATTCGCGTCCAGGCCGTGGCTGCATTCGCCTCCATTCCAGCCGATCACGCCCGGTGAACCGCTGGACGACGAGCGGTTCCCGATGGCCGGTTATCCGATCAGCAACCCGTAGAACACGAACTCCGTCCGGCGGTTCAGGGCCAATGCCTGGGCATCGTTGTTGAGACTCAGCAAATCGCTGTCGCCGACTGCCCGCGACGACAGCCGCGACGGCGTTATTCCGGCGTTGACGAGGTAGGCGACGACCGCCAGCGCACGGGCCTCAGAGAGCATCAGGTTGGACTGCGCCGAGCCGATCTGATCGGCGTGACCGATCACAAGCACGGTTACGTTCGGCAGGGCTTGCATCACAGCGACCACTCGGTCCAGTTCCTTGGCGTGTGCCGGCATGACCTTGTAGTCGCCCGACGGAAACCGGGCCGATGTCAACTCCACGACCCGTACCCCTATACCGATCGGCACGGTCGGATCGATGGTCAGCTCGTTGTCCACCGCCGCCGGGGTCTTGCTGTTGGCGATGGCCAGTGTCTGCAGCCGGTCTTTCGCCGCCTGACTGGGGACGGCACCGACGAGGGTGATGGTTGCCACGTCAAACACCGCGATGATCGGAGCCGGGCTGCCGTCGGGCAACGTGCTGTAAGACGCCGCCTCCGTGCGCGGCGCAACTGAAGTGCTGCCTGCAGGCACGGAGATCGCGGGCTGGGCGCTGTTGATCGTCGCCCCTGTTGGCGGAGGGCTCGATGGTGAAGCGGTCGAACTCGATGTAGCTGCCGATGTCGTCGTTGGTTCCAACGAAGGCGTCGGTTCCGTTGTCGATGTGCCGTGTGCGGGTCCAGAGGCCGCAACCGAGCTTGACGGGCCCGGTGTCGCCTCAGTCG
>JBDSMK010000191.1:0-3688 GCA_039915905.1 Ilumatobacteraceae bacterium | reverse complement strand
CCCGGCGACGCCGGCCAACGAGTGCAGCGACCCGCCGAAATGGTCAACGATTCCGTGCCCGACGACGAGCGCGGGAAGCACCGCGACCACAGCGCACACCACGCGGGCGGGTCCTGGCCAGTGGGCTCGCCACGCTGCCAGCCCACCGAAGACGACGGTCGGCGATCAGCCGCATCCACAATCGAGCCAGAACACCAAGCGCCAACCCGGCGAAGCTGCCGAGGAGCACCACCTCCAAATCACGCAGTCGGGAGACCCGCCGAGGCGGTGTGGCTGCGCAGCTCACGGCGATCGCTTCCTTGTGGGCGACCGACGTCGGCCGCGGTGCGATGGTTACGTCGTCGGGCGTCATTCGATCCTCACCGACAGACAGACGAACGCGACCGACACGTGGGTGACACGACCCGGGACCTTATGTGCGCCAGCCCGTCAAGTCTTGGGGTTAGCGGCACCCGGGTAAGGCGCCGCTTCGACGCGAAGTATCCATGTTCCCGGCCCGATTGGTGGCGCTGATCCAGGCGGGGTCGCGGGTCCAGCAGTGGTGGCTTTGTTGTCGTCGAGCCGTTTGTTGCTCGATAGCAGTCGTCCGATGATCGGCAGGGCGACCACGTTGGCGGCGTGTAGAACCCCCATGATCAACAGGATCCCGCCGATTCGGGCGATCTCGTGTTCGAGCTGATTCCCAGTCGATCGCTCCCACTTTGGCTGCGCCACGAAGGTGACTGTGAACAGCACGAACGACGTGAAGATCAGGTAGTAGGCGACGTCGGTCAGTACGAGGTAGCTCTTCCCAGTCCTCGGGTTGGCACGGAACACGTCCGCCGCGTAGGCGCGGCCGAAGCGTTTGATGAATGGTCCGAGCCCGATCGCTAGCGCGACAAGCACGATGTTGGTTATCAGTTCGATGACCCACCACTGCATGGTGAACCTCCCATTTTCGTAGTCGGAAAGGGCGGCCGCGAGCGCTGCGTTCGCGGCGACGAAACCCGCCGACCGTCTGGCGACTTTCCATCTGTATTTGCGGCGTGCATGGGCGTCGTCGAGTGATCGCGACACACGTGCGAACAGGTCGGGGTTCTCCTCGACAGATGAACGCGCATCGGCGAACGCTTCGATGAGGCGCTGCTCGAGGTCGATCACGATTCGCTCAAAGTCCGCTCGAGGGTGGCCATCGCCCGATGCAGGTGTGTCTTGACGGAATTGACCGACAGCCCGAGCAGCGATGCGACTTCATTGATCGACAGTTCCTCGAAGTAGCGAAGCGTGATGCAATCGCGCTGTCGGTTCGGTAGTCGACGAACCGCGTCGAGCACTCGACGATGCTCCTCGGAACGCACCAGCTGCTCATCAATCGTGACGTCGACATCGACCTCGCGACCCGCCGTCGGATGGTGACGAAGTGACACCAGGCCACGACGGTTCTGGTCGCGAGCGAGATTCAACACAATGGAACGAAGGTACGCGGGCGCGCTCTCGATGGCCTCGATACGACCGGCGTGGCGCGCGAGACGCAAGAACGCTTCTTGGACGATGTCCTCCGCTGCGTCCTTGTCGTCGACGAACAGGCGTGCCAGACGGACGAGTGACCGCCCCTCGATCCGGTACAGCCGGACGACAAGTTCCTCGACATCGGATACGAGCGTCTCGCCCTGCGACCTCGCCGCAGCGATCGCCGACAACAAACGCGAGACAACCGGCTCGCTGCCCGCGAGTGCGACGGCGTACACAGCGTCAGCCGATCACAGCAGGGGTCCGATTGGATAGAACATCACCACTGAGCCTTTCACGCCTCACGATGTCATCGACCCGACACGCGGAGCCTGATCGTTCCTCGGCGCAGTCGAACACGGCGGCAGTGGTCATCACCCGACAGACGAACCTCGAACGGATTCGGGTGACACGATCTGATTCATTCGATTCCTGTCACCTACTGAAGCGCACTGCCCGTCTGTATGGGGCAACGAACAACTGTTGAGGAGAACCGATGAACAAGACAATGATTGGTCTCGCAACCGGGGTGGCGCTCATCGCCGGTCTGGTGTCCGCGAGCAGCGCGACCGCTCACGACCGTTCAGCACGGGCGACGCTCGCCACCCCCGACGGTGTCAAGATAGGCAACGTCGAGTTCCGTACGAATGACGGCCACACCGAAGTCCGTGTACGACTGACTGGGGCCCCAGGCCTCGACGCCTTTCACGGGTTCCACATCCACGCCAACGATGTCGCCACCAACGGGGTCGGATGCGTCGCCGATCCTGGGGCAGCGTCATCGACCTGGTTCGTGTCCGCCGACGGCCACTACAACCCGACCACACAGACCCATTCGCATCATGTCGGCGACATGCCCGTCGTCTACGTCAACGATGACGGCACGGTCGGAACCCGCTGCCGAATCGACAAGATCGTGCCCCGCGATCTCGTCGGCAAGGTCGTCATCCTGCACGCTGGAGCCGACAACTACGCCAACATCCCCCTCGGCACCGGACCGACCCAATACACAGCGAACTCGCCTGACGCGACAACGGCGACCGCCAAGACCGGCAATGCTGGTGACCGCATCGCCTGCGGGGTGATCGAGACACGATAAGCACCATGGAACGCGCAGGAGAGGGCGATCCGCAGCGACCTCGAATGGAAGCAGTGCCTTCGGCCTGATCGCCGTGTTTGCTGCTGGTACTGGTGACGATCTCGATAGTCCCGCTGACGAGCGGCATGTCAACCGCCGGCGAGCAGTGCGGCGTAGCGGGTGAGGTAGAGCGGCCATCCGGCGTCGTTGTCAACGCCGTCGCGGACGCTCTCCCAGCCTGGGCCGTGACGGTCGATGTTGCGATGCTCGAGTTCCAGGCGGGTGCGTTGTTCGGTTTCTGCGACGAAGCGGACCTCGACCTCACTGGTGTGTTCCGGGTCGGTCTCGATCTGCCAGTTGGGGTTGATGTCCCAGCTGAACACGACACGGTTCGGTGGTTCGTAGGCGAGGACTCGCGCCCAGTGGCATTCGCTGCCATCGAGGGCGCGATCGAAGATGTGACCGCCAACGTGAGGTTCGAAGACGGTCTCGGTGATCGGTGAGGCCATCAGGTTGTGTTCCGCTGGCTTGAAGTCACCGAACCGGTCGGTGAACACCGTGAAGGCTTGTTCGATCGGCGCTTCGACGACGATTTGTCAACGGACGATTGTGTGGTCGACGTTGGTCATGACTGCTCCTGTGCGGGTTGGTCGACGGCATCGCGAAAGCCGGACATGGCGCGGCTCCAGAACGTGTCGAGTTGATCGTGCAACGCAATGACACCGGCGGCGTTGAGCTCGTAGATCCGGCGGGTGCCGGCGGCGTGCTCGGCAACGAGGCCGGCGTCTTTGAGAACCTTGAGGTGTTGCGAGACTGCAGGTCGGCTGATCGGCAGCGTGGAGGCGAGTTCGCCGACGGACTGTGGGCGTTCGGCGAGGCTGACGACGATGGCTCGCCGCGTCCGGTCGCCCAGCGCCGCCCACCCATCTCCCTCTTGGTAAGTCACCACGAACGGTAAGCTACAACTAACTGAATGGTTCGTCAAGAGAGGGAAGGGTTTGGTCGGACAGCGCTAGCGATTGCGTTGACGAGGCGGGCAGGTCACTCCATTCGCTTGGCGGTGTGTCTCGTCGCGGATCGCCGTTGCTCTTGCCGTGAGGAGACGGACGACGTCGCCGTCAG
>JBDSMK010000392.1:0-5885 GCA_039915905.1 Ilumatobacteraceae bacterium | reverse complement strand
CCCTGGAAGCGTCGATTGGGCGACCGCTACCCCTGAGTCGTCGCGCCGTTGGTGCGAGGAGGTGTCCGTCACGTGTAGTTCATCTCGGTCTGGAGGACGCCCAGGAGGGTGGACGGTTCGTCTTGGTCGGTCATCGTCAGCACCTATGACACGACATCATCACACGGGTGGCGGGCGGCGCGCATAAGACGGTGCTGCCTGCCTAGCGATGACGTTGTCGAAAGCCTCGGATCCGAGCTGCTGATCGAACGGGTGCGTCAGGAATCGTCTGTGACGATTGGGGGTCGGCTGCGCGCACGGGTGCGTCAGGAATCGTCTGTGACGATTGGGCCTGGCTGGTCATCGACTCCGTCCTACCTTCGCCGAACGCGGCCCCTCGGCTGGCCCGCTGTCCGAGACCGCCGATTCGTCACAGACGATCCGTGAAGGGTCGAGGGAGGGACAACGTCGTATTCGACAGCCAGCGGCACCGGCGTTCAGCGGCCGCGCCGTAGCGGCACAAGGGGCGCCGGCCGAATCAGCCAGCGCCATCCACACAAGGGGATCGCCTGGTGGATCCGTGCAGTCAATTACATCTCCGTGGGCTCGGTCATGTCTGTCGCGCCAGAACGATCGGGGCGGCCTCCTCGAGGTGGGCAACCCACGCCTCCGGCGAGCCCGGCTCGACGATCGGCAGGATCACGAACTTTGAAGTCCCGATCGCCACGAAGCGGTCGATGGTGGCCAGCAGCTCGTCCCAACCCTGCGGGACGAGCACCGCAGGATCTGCCAGGTCTGGTCGCCGCTTGGCGAGACCGGCCAACAACGCCTCCGGTACGGGTCCGTTGCCATACGGGATCAGCGCGCCGAAGTGGTCGTCGTCGATCCTCCGGCCATGCTCGCCAGCAGTTGCCTCGATCACCTCGCGGCCCCGAGCGGCGTCCTCGGGAGTCACGAAGCTCGGCAACCAACCGTCACCCAATCGGCCGACGCGCTTCAGCTCTGAAGGCGCGATGCCGCCGAGCCAGACGTCCACCGTGTTCTGGCGAGGTTTCGGCAGCACTCGCAAGCCCTCGTAGTCGAAGTAGGAGCCGTGGAACGTGAGTGGCTCGGCGGCCCACGCGCCGCGAAGTACGGCTAGCGCCTCGTCGAAGATCTTCGCCCGCTCACCCCGTGCGACGCCGAACGCCTGCTGCTCGTGCGCGTCGGCCACGCCAAGCCCGAACGCCGGTAGCAGACGACCGTTCGACAGCCGGTCCATGGTCGCCAGTTCCTTGGCCAGCACCACTGGGTTGCGTCCGGGCAGAACCATCACGCTCATTCCGAACTTCAGCCTGGTGGTTCGGCCGGCAGCAAACGCCATGGCCACCAGCGGGTCCGGTGCTTCGCCACCGATCCGCTCGCTGAGCCACAGACTGTCGAACCGCAGCCGCTCCAGCGTGTCGACAACGGTGGCAAAGCCGTGATCGTTCAGCGAAGTGCGAACCCCGAAGCCATAACCGATGCGCACCTTCGCGCTCGTGTTTGCGCTCGCGCTCGCGCTCGGGCCCGCGCGACCTGCGGGAGTGCCTGTTGTGACGCTCATTGTTCAACCACCCGTTGCACGATGTCGGCGGTCTCGATGATCTTCGAAAGGAACGGGGAGTGGCCGGCGTCAAGTTCCACCACCGACCTACAACGCGTTGCCATCAGCGCCTGGTGGGCTGGACTGATGGCTCGGTCCTGGCGACACAACACATACGTGCTCGACGTCGTCTGCCACGGTGCACCGGTGGCTGGCTGTGCGAAGGTGGCAATTGGCTGCGGACACCAGCGGGCCACCGAGGCGGTAATCGCACCCGTTGGGCAGCCGCCGTACAACGCAGTAATCCCAGCCTCGCGGTCGGCGAGCACGAGCATCCCGTTGTCGCGTACCTCGATCGCGGCATTCAGAGCGCTGTCCGCCTTCGGCATCGAGGTGAGCAGGCCGGTCACGCTCTCGCCGCTGTCGAGCACGAATGCTGCTATGTACACCAGCTCCGCTACATCCGCCGTGCCTGCTGCAGCCACCCTCGCGGCGGCCTCGGTGATGACCGCGCCGCCATAGCTGTGCCCGACAAGCACGATGTCGCCGGATGATCGTGGGCGCAGCGATTCGAGCACGTCGGCGACATGTTGGGCATCTCCGTGCATGTCGCTGAAGCCGAGCGTCGAAGCGCCATGGCCAGGCAGGTCAATGGCGTAGGAGGCCACGCCTCGCCGATCGAGTTCGGCCTGTAGCGCTGCCCAGCACCATGCACCGTGCCATGCACCGTGTACCAGCACGACGGTCTTCGAGGCGTTGCTCATCGGCGCATAGTACGTCGACCGTCGTGCGGCGAGGCCGACCGGCGGGCAGCTGGTGTAGCCGTGGACGATGTCAGATGGCCGGGTGGCGGTGCGCCCACGGCTGAGCGGCCTCGAGTTGCGCGGCCACGCGGATCAGCAGGTCCTCCCGGCCATATGCGGCAACGAGTTGAATCCCGATCGGCAAACCTTGAGCGTTCCAATGCATCGGGAGGCTGATTGCAGGCTGACCGCTTGCGTTGAACGACGGAGTGAACGGTACGAACTCGGCGGAGCGTTGCAACGGAGCAATCGGATTCTCCGGGTCGTTGGCGAAGCTTCCGAGCGGCAGCGGTGGCGAACCGAGCGTGGGCGTGAGCAACAGGTCCCAACCGTCCGCCCACCACTGCTGCACGGACCGGCGGAACTCGACGTTGGCGGCGATGGCCGCGGCATAGTCCACCCCATTTACGGTGGCCGCGAAATCCGCCTGAACCTTGTTCATCAACTCAAGATCGCCGGGCAACAGCTGGCGACCGAGCTGATCGGCAATACGACGAGCGGCAAGCCCCATGTTCGTGGCCCACATCGCTGAGAACCGTTGGCCGAAGTTCGGGTTGGCCAGTGCCGCCGGAAACTCCTCCTCGACGACGTGGCCCAGAGAACCCAGCAACTTGGCCGTCGCCTGCGCGGCTGCAGCGCAGTCCGGATGCACTGCATGACCGTAAGGGTGATGGTCGAGCAGCCCGATCCGAAGGCGGCCCGGATCGGCTCCGACCTCTTGCAGGTAGGGGCGGTCGGGCGCCGGCGCGATAACCGTGTCACCCACGCCCGGGCCTTGCACTGCGTCGAGGATCGCGGCGATGTCGCGCACCGAACGGCTAACCGCCAACTCCACACCGAGGCCTGTCTCGTCGCGCAGCGGCCCGACGGAGATGCGCCCCTGCGACGGCTTCAGGCCGACCAGGCCACAGCACGAAGCTGGGATGCGGATCGAGCCGCCACCGTCACTGGCATGCGCGATCGGCACCATCCCGGCAGCGACGGCCGCAGCCGAACCACCGCTCGACCCACCCGGCGACAGAGACAGGTCCCACGGATTGTGCGTCGCCCCCCACGCCTCGGGTTCGGTGGTCGGCACACTGCCGAACTCCGGGCTGTTGGTGCGTCCAGCGGTGACGAGCCCAGCGGCGCGGAAGCGGCCCACGAGGGTGGTGTCCGCGGTGGAGATCGGCATCGCCTCCTTCAAGGCGCGGTTGCCGTTTGTCAACGGCTGGCCCGCATACGCCGCCCACAGATCCTTTAGTAGAAACGGAACCCCGCGGAAGGAGCCGCCGGGCAGCTCACTGGCGGCAGTTGCTCGCGCCTCGTCGAACCAGCGGATGATCACCGCGTTGAGCTTCGGGTCGATCGCCTCGATCCGTTCGATCGCGGCTTCGAGCAACTCCAGCGGAGTCGCCTCGCCGCGAGCGACCAAAGCTGCCTGATCGGTGGCATCGAGCCACCGGGTGTCGCCTGCCAAGGAAGTCATGCAGCACGTTGTAGCAGCTATGGGTAGCGTCGTGGGCCTTGTGACTGAAGCGCAACACCATCCGGCGGCGCCGGTGTTCACAACTGGTCAGATGCTGCGCTTCAAGCCGGTGCGCGGACTACTGATCGCCAACCTTGTGTTGTTCACCGGGGTTGCCTTGCAGGCAGCGGCCGTGGGCAAGGAAGCGTTCGACATCACCGGCCGGGAGTCTGATCTCGGATGGATCGGTCTGGCCGAGTTCCTGCCGGCGGCACTGTTGGTGCTCGTCACCGGGACCATCGCGGACAGGGTGAGCCGCAAGCTGGTCGCATTGTGCGCTGTCAGTGTCGAACTGGCGTCGTCGGTGGCACTACTGATCTACTCGCGCAGCAACCCCACCGAGGTCTGGCCGATGTTCCTGATCTCCTTCGGCTACGGCGTGGGCCGCGCGTTTCAGGCGCCAGCCCTACGCGCGATGCCGCCGATGGTGGCGCCCGACGGCGGCCTCCCGAAGGTGATTGCGCTGTTCTCGGCCACGTGGACGGGGGCGGTGATAGTCGGTCCGGCAGCATCCGGGTTTCTCTATGCCGTGGCCCCGTGGGTCAGCTACCTCGGGTCCGGGCTGCTTATCGCCGCAGGCTGGGTGTGCCTGTTGTTCGTCACGTTCGTGCGCGGACCCGAGGCGCCCGGCCCAGACGAACGGCCGACCTTGCACAGTGCGTTCGAGGGCCTGCGCTTCATCCGGCGCACACCGATCCTGCTCGCCGCGATCTCCCTGGATCTGTTCGCCGTACTCTTTGGCGGAGCGGTCGCGCTGCTACCGGCGATTGCCACCACCCGCCTCGGTGTCGGTGATGTGGCGTACGGATGGTTACGCGCCGCTCCAGGCGTCGGCGCGGCGTTGATGGCCGTGTTCATCGCCTTCCGTCCGGTACGCCGCCGCATCGGACGCACGTTGTTGATCGCTGTCGGGATGTTCGGCCTCGGCACGCTCGTGCTCGGCTTCACCCGCAGCTACGCGGTGGCGTTCGTCGCACTGATCGTGCTGGCCGGAGCCGACATGGTCAGCGTGTTCATTCGCGGATCGCTGGTGCCGCTTGTGACACCAGACGAGAAGCGTGGTCGGGTGCTGGCAGTGGAGAACGTGTTCATCGGGGCCTCGAACGAGCTCGGCGCCTTCGAGAGCGGCCTCGCCGCACAGGCCCTCGGTGTGCCGATCACCGTGATCGGCGGCGGCGTTGGCACGCTGGTGGTGGTCGGGGTGTGGGCCGTGGCCTTCCCCTCGTTACGAAACGTCGACCGGTTCGAGGATCTCGACCACACCCTCGACCACATCCTGCAGCCCGACCACACCCCGCAGGTGGGTCACCGCGGATGTACAACAGGATGAAGAAGAAGCAGCCCGCGGAGGAGGCCGGACCAACCGAGATCGATCTGTTGACCGAGATCCGCGACTCGCTGCGGGCGCGCAGCTGAGCCGGAGCGGCACGGGTGACTTGCGTTGCCCCGGCCGATTGGCTCGAATGGGGGCCCGATGTCGAAACACCCCGTGATGCTTGCAGCCTGCACGGTGATGCTGGTCGCCTGCGGATCCGCCGGCGCCGCTTCGGTTCCGGCCTCCGCCACGGTGTCGGGCGTTGGCGTGCTGCCAGGAACCGAGGGTACGACCACCTCCGACCGCACCTCGGTCCTAACGACCGGCGGCGTGTCGACGTCGTCGAGCGGCGTCACAGTTCTGGTCGGTGGTCCTGTCGGTTTGCGTGCGTCTGGCAACCGGATTCTGATGATCGGCGACTCGGTGCTGGCATCCACATCCAGCCGCTACACCAACGACATGTGCAACGTGCTCGTGCCGTTGGGCTGGCAAGTGGAGATCGATGCCGAAGTCGGACGGTTCATCGACTTTGGCGCAAAGGTGCTCGACGACCGGCTCAGCGCCGGTTGGGATGCCGCTGTCGTGTTCCTCGGAAGCAACTACAACAATGACCTCTTGTCGTACACGCAGGCGCTCGACCGTCTCGTCCGACGGTTGTCGCCGAACCCGGTCGTACTGGTGACCGTCTCGGAGTTCGACCCCAGTCGAATTGCCGTC
>JBDSMK010000143.1:0-5076 GCA_039915905.1 Ilumatobacteraceae bacterium | reverse complement strand
GCGCTGGTCGGGGCGGCGATCATGTCGGTGTCCCGGTTCGCCGAGCGGATGATCCTGCCGCTGGCGGTGCTGATCCAGGTCACGCCGCTGATCGCCTACGCCCCGGCGATCGTCATCTGGCTCGGCTTCGGGCTCGAGCCGGTGCTGGTGATGACCTCGCTCGTCTGCTTCGTGCCGTTCCTGATCAACGGCGTCACCGGCCTCCGATCGGTCGACCCGAACCTGCTCGAGTTGGCCAACTCTGTGAACGCCAACGGTCGTGAGGTGTTCTTCAAGCTGCGCCTGCCCTCGGCGCTGCCGCACCTGTTCTCGGCGGCACGCATCGCCGTCGGCCTGGCGCTGATCGGCTCAGTGCTCGGCGAGTACTTCGCCGGGGCCCAGAGTGGCCTCGGCTACGCCGTGAAGGTCGGTCAAGCACACTCGCTGACCCTGCAGGTTTGGGGCTCGGTTTACGTACTCGCGCTGATCGGCGCGCTCGGGATCCTGGTAATCGGCGCGCTCGAGCGGATCCTGCTTTCATGGCACTCCAGCCACCGAATCTGACAGTTCGACTACATCTCCATCCGTTACATCAGACCAACAACCCATCTACATCAGTAACAACAACCCATCTACATCAACCACCAACCCATCTACATCAGAAACAACAACAAGGAGCCATCCCAATGATCAGCGTGAACAAGCGGATCGGGGCAGGAGCGGCGATAATCGCTCTCGTCCTGATGGCCAGCGCGTGCGGCAGCGATTCGAAATCGTCGCCGACCACACCCGCGGGCAGCACGACACCGGCAACAGCGGCGTCGTCATCCTCACCGGCAACAACAACCGGGTCGTCCAGTGACAGCAGCGCCCCGGGTTCCACCGCCGCCAGCAGCAGCACCAGCACAGGAGGCAGCACAGGTAGCAGCTCGCCGGCAGCCAGCGGTGTCACCACCGCCGGCATCTCCGACGCGGAGTGCGCCACCAACAAGGCGGCAGGCAAGATCACCTTCCTGACCAGCTTCGACTTTTCGGCGGCCGCTTCGATCATCGACGTGGTCGTCGCCAAGGACAAGGGCTACTTCGACAAGATGTGCCTCAACGTGGAGCTCAAGCCCGGCTTCTCCACCTCCAACTACCCGTTGGTGGCCGCCGGCCAAGCGCAGTTCTCCTCCGCCGGCAACTACACCGAGGTCCTCAACTTCAGCAAGGACGGAGCGTCGTTCGTCGCGCTCACCGACTACGGCCACGCTCCGATCGAGGCCCTGGTCGTCAAGGACCCGACGATCACCGACCTCAGCGCGTTGAAGGGCAAGACGATCGGCGTGAAGGGCGACATCCCGCCCTCGGTCGTCGCGATGCTGGCCAAGGCCGGCCTGAAGCGTGGCACGGACTACAAGGAAGTCCAGCTCGACGGTTATGACCCGGTCGCCCAGTTGAAGCTGAGCATCGACGCACTGCCGGTGTACAAGTCCAACGAGCCCCGTCTGCTCGACGCCGCCGGCGTCAAGTACGGCCTCTTCGATCCTGCCAAGATGGGCGTCCCCGGTTCCTTCGGGCTGATCTACGCTTCCAAGGACTACGCGGCCAAGAACCCGACGGTCGCCGCCGACTTCACCCGCGCCGCGTTGCGTGGCATGGAAGACGCGATCGCCGACCCGGCAGCGGCAGTGGCAACCGCAGTCGCCAAGATTGACGCCGCCGGTAACCAGGCGTTCCTCACCGCCGAGGGCGAGACCTTCCGTTGGGCGCAGGAGCGCAAGGTGATCGCCGCCAGCACACCCGCCGGGATGCCCGTCGGCGTGATCGATCCGGCTGGCCTTACAGCCGAGTACAACGCATACAAGGAGGCCGGTGTGTGGCCGAAGGGCGCCCCTGACGACTACCACGCGTACGACGCCGACCTCGCCAAGTCGCTGTACGACGCGAACGGCAAGGTCATCTGGCCCGCCAGCTGACCGGGCTGCAACAGCTCGGCTGATCTAGCCAGCAACGGCCACCATCGCACCGCATCAGCGGACCGCAGTGGTGGCCGTTGCGCGTCTACGGCGAAGTGCAGACACGCCTCGCTCATAACCGCCGGTGGTCGCCGGCCCGTGTCTGCACTTCGCCCGTGTCTGCACTTCCGCCGTGTCTGCACTTCCCTCTTGTCTGCACTTCCCCGTGTCTGCACTTCCCCGTGTCTGCACTTCGCCCGCTTCAGCGGTTGCGGAGGAAGAAATCGCGACGCTCCATGGCCTGGGCGCGCAGCGAGCCGATGTCGACGGTGACACAGCGACGGTCTCGCACCACCTGACGACCGGCGATGAAGACGTCGCTCACCGAACGGCCGTCAGAGCTCCACAGCAACTGGCGCACCGGATCGACCGACAACGGTGTCCACTGCGGCCCAGCGGTGTCGTGGACCACGACGTCGGCGGCCTTGCCGGCCTCCAACGAGCCGATCTGCTCTGCCTTGCCGATCGCCTCGGCTCCACCGATGGTCAACATCTCGAAGCCGTGGTGCGCAGTGATCCCAAACGGATCACGGGCCCGGTCGCGCTCCAACCCGACGAACAGCGCAGCTGCACGCAGAACATCCACAGCGTCGCCGGCGTTCTCCGAATCGCAGCCGATCGCCATTCGTCCGCCACGAAGCAGCAACTCGCCGTGGCGGCCTGCTGTGGTGACTCCCTGGGCCAAGCGCAGATACGCCCAGGGGCATGACACGACGGCCGTCTCGGTGCTCAGCAGCGCTTGCAACTCGTGGTCGTCTATGTGCACTGCATGGGCGACCAGCACGTGCCGGCCGAGCACACCCAGCGCAGCCAGGTGCACCAGTGGCCGGCGCCCCGTCCTGGCCAGGTAGCTCGCCGCGTCCCGGTCGTGGGGCGACATGTGAAACGTCAGCCCAACCCCCCGGCTGCGGGCCAGTTCACTGGCCGAGATGGCCAGTTCGTCACTCATCAGGTCGTGGCCCACGAGCGTCACCCAGCCCTCGACAAGGCTCTCCTCACCCGCCGGGAAGCGATCGAGCAGTGCGGCGTGACGGGCGACGACCTCCGCCGCTGGGGCGCTGTATGGCACCCCAGCTACGTCCCATCCCCATTGCCCGAGAGTTGCCCGCATGCCCACGGCACGCAAGCCGGCAGCAACTCGGTCGGGGTCGGCGACCGTGCCCGCCTCCACGGTGCAGGTGATGCCGTTGGTCACCGCAGCGACCGCAGCCAAGGTGGCGGAGAGCTCGTCGTCTTCTGGGGTGTACGCGGCGTGCACCGGGACCGCCCACTTGAAAATTGCATCCTGCGAATCGATGTCCTCGGGGATGCAGGAGATCACCAGCCGATCGCCGGTGAGATGCTGATGCGCGTTGATGTATCCGGGGGTGACCACAGCACTGGCCGAGCCCACCACCTGTGCCGCCGGCCACTTGGCACGCAACTCGGAGAACGCGGCCACCGCGGCAATGCGCGAACCAGCGACTGCCACTGCCGCATCGGCCAGAACCCGCCGGGCCGGATCCGAGGTGATCACCGTCCCGCCACGTACCAGAATCGAGACATCGGGCGTCGCCGGCGGTGGCGCGACAGCGTTCATCACTCGAGCGTGTCACATCGTCCGCGTCAGGTTGACGCCGACGAGCGCGTCAAGCGCAACGGTGGTGGTAGTCGACCGACCGTTCCAGAACTTTGCAAGACCCCCTGCATAGGCTCGTGAGATGGTCACCGTCGTAGATCCTGGAGGTGCGGCACAGCTGCAGCTCACCTGGGCACGTGGCGGCCTGCTGGCCTGGCAGCCGGCGCACAGCCGGGTGGGGGCCAACATCCAGGGTTCCCTGGCGCGCAACTTCAACGGCGGACTGCCCTGGTCACAGACCACGATCGCCCACCTCACGGTACCGAGCGGCAGCCTTCAGGTGATCGGCCAGCACCTCACCCCCGAGGCGTTTGTAACGGTCGGTGAGGTTGCCGACGACTCCAGTCCTTCGATGCGTTGGTTTGCCGGGCTGCGCTCCGCGGCGATACAGATGGTCCGCTGCGGGCGTGTCATCCCACACCTCCAACAGCAGTCAACCCACCGCTGGCGGGCAACCTGGCGACCCGTCGACACCGACAGGATGGCCGCCGCAGCATCGTTCGCCCGGTGGATGCCAGCGGTGTGCCTGGCCGACGCGCAGGAGCCACAGCTGACCGCCGAGGTGCTCGCTGCCACAGTGCTCGACACCTTCGTCGATGTTGCCAGTCGCGCCACGCTGCGCGGCTGCGGATGGCGGCCGGCAATCACCGATACCCGCCGGCGGTCGTCCAGTGCCGTCAGAGCAGTCGCCCGTGCCCTTGTCGGCGAGCCGGAGTTCGCCGTCACCGGGCACGAACCGTTGGGTCCGGAGATGGCCGAGATCGCAACGGCGTTCACGCGCATGGTGGCCCGCGCCGGAGGCATCCCGGTGATCCGCACCCGGCTGCGCCTGGCGCTGCCCGACGAAGACGACGGTGATTGGCCGATCGCCCTGGAGTTGGTGGATGCTGACGACCGCTCCCGGTGGTGCACCGTTGGTGACGTGGTCGAAGGCTCCCCCGCGGCCCAACAGCTAGCCGGTGGCGCCGACAAGCTCGCGGCACTTGCCGCCGCGGTGGATGCTGCCGCCAATCGCCTCGCCGTGGTGCTTCCATTCGTGGTCGCGGCGCTGGGTGAACCCGACTCGACCATCGAGCTCGACCAGGCGGCGACGGTGCTCGACAGCTTCGACGAGCTACGCGAGGCCGACATCGAACTGCTGGTTCCGGAGCAGCTCACCAAGCGAAGCCCGCAGGTGCGGGCCAACGCCTCACCGCAGGGCGACAGCAGCGGCCGCTTCGGCGCAGAGGCGCTGGTCAGCTGGCAGCTTGTGGTAGACGACGAGCCGGTCGACGAGGCCACTTTGCAACGTGCTGCCGAGCTTGGAACCAGTCTCATCGAAGTCGGTGGCCGCTGGGTGCGGCTGGAGGGTGGCGCGGTGCGGCGCCGCACGATGGGCGTCGCATTCAGCACAAAGACGATCGCCGTGCCGTGGCGCGCGCGGCGCATGAATGCGAGCACGCAGTTGTCCGCATCGTGCAGTTCGATCCAGTCGAAGCTCTC
>JBDSMK010000019.1:0-2502 GCA_039915905.1 Ilumatobacteraceae bacterium | reverse complement strand
CCCCCTCGGATGGATGGCTGAGCAGGTAGCAGGTGCCGCCACAGTCGACGCAGATGATGGTCGGGTCCGGTTCGAGCACGCTCTCAGTCTGACACCCCGCCTCCGTCGTCCCAAGACCGTCGTCCAGAGGTCCGTCGTCCAGCGGGCGCTCCGGCAGTCAGCGGTCCTGGTCGAAGAAGCCCTTCGCCGGGTCTTCTTCCACGACAATTTGCTCGACGTCTCGAGTCGACCCGATGGACAACCTCGATCGGCCGGCTGCGACTGTCTTCTGCAAACGGTCGAGAAGGATCTCGAAGCTGCCGAGGCGTTGGTCGAGGAAGTCCTCGGTCTCGTGACGCAATCGGCGGGCATCGGCGTCGGCCGCCTCACTGATCTGGCGAGCACGAGCATCTGCGGCGCGCACCACCTCGGTGCGCTGCACCATGCGTTCTGCCTGGACCCGGGCTGCTTCGAGCAGTTCGTCGGCCTCGCGCCGCGTCTTTGCCACGAACTCCTGGCGCTCCTTGATCATCCACCGCGCCTGGCGCATCTCTCCAGGCAGACGCTGCAAGACGTCTTCCAGGCGCAAGACGACGTCGTCGCGGTCGATGCGTGGCGATGACGACAGTGGCATCGTCGGGGCGGTGGCGATGAGGTCGATCACATCGCGCAGCATCGCCTCGGCGTCGCCGACGTAGCCGTTGTTGCTGCGCACGAATGCGTCGGAATCATCGAAATCGTCGTCGTCGTAGTCGTCGTCGTACTGCTGATCGTCGGGATGGTCGTCGTGGCTCATGATTCTCGGAGTGGTTCGGTGCTGCCGCGTGGCGGAAACAGTTTGGCAAGTTGCTTGGCGACGGGGCCAGGCACGAGGGAAGTGACGTCGCCGCCGTACTGGGCGATCTCGCGGATGAAGCGACTGCTGACGAACGACAGCGCGGGCGTGCATGGCAGGAACACGGTGCGGAACCCGCTGATCGCGTGGTTTGTCTGCGCCATCTGCTGCTCGACTTCGAAGTCGCCGCTGGTTCGCAGGCCCTTGACGATGAACGCTGCACTCGCGTCACCGGCGGCCAGCACGGCAAGCCCGGGGAACGCTCGAATCTGCACGGTGGCGAGGTGGGCAACGCTCTCGGTGATCATCTCGATTCGTTCGGCGAGGTTGAACATCCCGCTCGGTTTGGTCGGGTTGTGCATCGCGGCGACGATGACCGACCCGAAGAGGTCGACCGCCTGCTCTACGACATCGAGGTGTCCGTTGTGGAACGGGTCGAAGCTGCCCGGGTAGATCGGTGAGGCGAGGTTTTGGAGCATGTGGGCGGTCACGCTACTCGTTCCAAAACGGTGACCCAGGTGCGGCCATAGCGCTTCGCCCGGATAACGGCCCAGCCGGTCGGTGCAGATACCTCGGTACCGGACTCGGCGACCACCGTCGTGGCGTCCACCACTCCGAGCAGCCGCTCCCATGCGTCGAAGGCGTACGGCGGATCGATGAACGCCACGTCGATGCCGCGCATCGCCACCACCCAGGCGAGCACATCGCTGGACACCACGGTGGTGCGATCGGCGAGTCCGAACGCGGCGATGTTGGCCCGCAGCGCCAGGAGTGCACTCCGGTCACGCTCCACGAACACGCAGCGTTCAGCACCGCGTGACAGCGCTTCGATGCCGAGCGCGCCCGAGCCGGCATAGAGGTCGGCGACAACCGCGCCTTCGATCACTCCGAAATGGCCGAGGGAGTTGAACACTGCCTGACGCACCTTGTCGGTGGTCGGTCGTGTCGCCAGTCCTTCGGGCGCCTGCAAACGCCGCCCTCCGAACTCGCCCGAGATCACCCGCATCTGTCCAGGCTACGGCCCATTCCCACGGTGCCTTCCGAGGTGACTGCAGGGAAAGGCGCGGCTGGTCGTGGTGATTGGTGAGACCGCCTGCTGCGCAGGCCGCTCACCGGGGCGGTCTCGGCAACGTGGTGTCGCCGTCGTGGTGATTGGTGAGACCGCCTGCTGCGCAGGCCGCTCACCGGGGTGGGCGGGTCGGCGGCTGGAGCTGCGACTCGGACGGGGGGCGGGCTCGTAGCCTGGGTGAGATGTCGAACCCGTTGCTGATCAACGCCGCCGAACTGCTGATCCGACCCGGCTCCGAGAGGATCTACGTGCTCCGTCCCTCCGTGAGCGAACTCGGCGTCACCGACGATGCGCGGTTTGCGGACGACACGGTGGTGCAGGTCAACCTGCGCCTGGAGGCACTGACCGATGGGATCGTGGTCGACGGGCGGGTGGCAGTGGACTGGGTGGGTACATGCCGCCGGTGCCTCGCGGCGACATGCGGCACCACCGACAGTGAGATCCACGAGTTCTACCAACAGCACGTGACCAACCCGGACTCGTTCGAGATCGTTGACGACCAGGTGGACCTCGGCGCGATGGTCCGCGAGGTGGTGCTGCTCGACGCGCCGACCACGCCACTGTGTCGTCCTGACTGCGCCGGGCTGTGTCCCATTTGCGGCGTCGACCGCAACGCCGA
>JBDSMK010000003.1:0-3846 GCA_039915905.1 Ilumatobacteraceae bacterium | reverse complement strand
CTACAGGCAGGGTCGGCCTCGCGTACCGCTGAAGGATCTAGTCGTGATCGTCGTCGACGATGGGATCGCCACCGGCTCAACCGCCGAGGTGGCCTGTCGTATCGTGCGTGCCGAGGGCGCTACACGGGTGGTGCTCGCGGTTCCGGTGGCTCCCGATGACTGGATCCAGCGTCTGGGCGATGCGGCTGATGAGTACGTCGCCGTTCAGACGCCAACACGCTTCCCCGCCGTGGGTCATTTCTACGATGACTTCTCGGCGACGACCGAGGCCGATGTGCTCGAAGCGCTCGATGGCGCACCGGCGAAAGGATCGTCGTGCGAGTCACCGGCCTGCCCAGTAGTCGACGCCGGATAGATCACGGCGAAGTCGGCGAAGATCTCCTCGAGCGGGAGATCGTCGAAGCTGCCTCGTTGGCGGATGTACTCCATGTGACGCCGACCAGCCTGATCGTAAGGATGCATCAGTGCGTCGTGGTGTCCATCGAAGTCGAGGGCCTTGACGCCGAAGCGGTCGCACAGTTCGATGTTGAATGCTGAGCTGACCTTCATCCACTTGTCGGCGATGTACAACTCGCTGTAACCGTGCCACGCGAACACGTCGGTTCCCATCGTTGCTTGGAGCCGCTCGCTTGTCAGATGATTGCGCACATCGGCGAACCCGAGCCGGGCCGGGATCCCTACGCGACGGGCTGCGGCGGTCAACAGCACCGCCTTGGGCACGCACCAGTTCGACCTCGAACGTGCCACGGCACTCGCTCGGTAGTCGGCGCGGTCGTGGCTGATCTCATATGGGTTGTAGCGGATACCGTCGCGCACGGCATAGAACAGCGCCGTGGCGACGTGCTCGTCATCGTCGACAGGTGCGTCGGCGAGAGCCTCATCAACGAAGTGCCCGATCTCGGCACTGTCGCAATCGATGAACCACGTCGGCTGAGTAAGCGATGCCTGGATCATCCGCCCATCGTCGCAGAGCCCTCGCCCGGTGGGAACATCGCAGCCGATCCCTCCGGTCCATTCACAACGGTGCCAGTCACAGCGGCACCAGTACGGTCGTAGCGGCGACGCGACCGCTCCACCGGTCGGGTAACGCCGAGGTCGCTGAATGCAGCGCTCACGCTGGGCAGGGCGTCGATGATCTCGAGCGTTCCGCCGTAGCCGCTGAGGCAGAAGGCAACGTGATCGAGGCAGTCGACGACCGGAAGTTGGATGTCAGTGACGAAGCGGACATTGATGCTGATGTGACAGACACCTGCGGTCATCAGTGTCATCAGTCGACGACTGATCGCTTCAACGTCGCGAAGTACGCCAACTGCCATCAGAACCACATGGTCGCCGTCGATGAAGTCAATCGTCATCGACGCGTCGGTACTAGATAGACCCGGAACCGCAAGCACAGGTGTCGCGTTGGCTTTAGTCCCCGGATCGGAACAAGTGTCCGCGCCGGTTCCGATCATCGGTGGCGGTGTGCACATATGTGCACACCTTGATGACCGAGTTTCGGTTCTGTGTCGCCTGATCGTCAACGCATTATCAACCCGGCCAGCCCAGCGTGAAGGCTCGCAACACACGAAAGCGGGGTCTCGACCTACCAAGGCGGAGTTACCATCTCTAGTGGGGAGTTCGAAACCATGAACGAGAAACTGCTGCACGAGGCGGGCGATAACGGCGAGCCTCATGCTGATGAGGGGCAGTTGCGATCGATGTTCGAGGCGGCACGAGTGGGGATCGTGTTGTGCGATGTCGACGGCGCCATTTCATTCAGCAACCAATATGCCGATTATCTGTGGGGCCGGCGTCACCACAACCGTGAGCCCGGCGACTGGCTGTCGTTCATCCACGGCGACGACCGCGCTGCTGTCGAGGCAATGTTGGTCGACGTCAGCAGCGGGGGCCCATCCCGGTCGATGCGTTATCGGATCGAGGAAGACGACGAGGCGACCAGGTGGGTGGACCACACCGCGACAACGTTCCGCGGCTCCGACGGTCGACTGCAAGGGTCGGTATCTACACTGACCAACGTCACCATCGAAGTCGAGGCCGCCAACGGGCTGCTTCGTAGCCGAGTGTTTGATGAAGCACTACTGGACACCGTCGGCGCACTCGTCGTAGTGATCGACCCTGAGCAGCGCATCCTCCGGTTCAATCGAACATGCGAATCGGTCACCGGCTGGGCGCCCGATGAAGTGATCGGCCGACCGTTTCTCGAGTTTCTCGTTCCACCCGAGGAGCACAAACCGGTCGAGGAGTTGTTCGCCAGGCTGCTGTCGAACCAGCCGCCGACATCGATGGAGAACGACTGGATCACCAAGGACGGTCACCGGCGACGCATCAACTGGAGCAACACGGTGATCACCGACAGCGTCGGCAAGATCGCGGCGGTCATCGCGACAGGTATCGACGTCACCGACCAGCGGCTCCTCGAGTCGCGCTACGCGCAGACCGACCGGCTCGAGTCGATCGGGCGTCTCGCGGCCGGTGTCGCCCACGACTTCAACAACACTCTGACAGTGCTGCAACTGCGGATCGAATGCATCGTTGCCACCGATGAGAAGCAACGCCATAACCTCGACGCGCTGAAGCGTACGCTCGAGCACTCCCAGGCCACGATCGCTGACCTCGTGGCGTTCAGCCGCCACCAAGAGTTGACCCCCACACCAACAGACGTCAACGCAGAGATCGAGCGACTAACTGAGATGCTGCGAGATCTGCTCGGCGGTCACATCGACGTGGTACTCGACTTGACCACCGATGACAGCACCGCAGTCTTCGACCCGAGTCGTTTCGAGCAGGTCGTCGTCAATCTCGTGCTCAATGCGCACGATGCCATGCCCGAAGGAGGGGTCCTCACCGTGAGAACGGCCGTGGCGGACCTGGATGGCAGAGAACTGGTCCACCCGCGTGCAGGAGCCCCATTGACATCGCTGCCGCCGGGCCGCTACCTGTGCCTGACGGTCACCGACACCGGCTCCGGGATCGAACCTCATCATCTCGACCGCGTCTTCGAGCCGTACTTCACGACCAAGCCGAATGGACGGGGCACCGGCCTCGGACTCGCGACCGCCTACGGAACCGTCACTCAGTCAGGGGGTGCACTCGCAGTCACCAGCGAACTGGGAAACGGTTCATCGTTCATGGTGTGGCTCCCGCAGCCAGCGGCAACCCTTCGACGAGCCGATCTCGCGAGCAGCCATCGCCCAACGACGGTGCTGCTCGTCGAAGACGACAACGACCTCCGCGAGATTCTAGCTGAGGAGCTCCGATCGCTGGACCACGGCACCATTGAGGCGCCTAACGGCCGCGCCGGTCTCGAACAGATCGGACGGCCCATCGACCTACTGGTCACCGACGTGCAGATGCCCGGAATCGACGGCATCACGCTCGCTGCGGCATTTGCGGCGAACAGTCCGGACAGCAAGGTGCTATTCATGACGGGTCTCATCCCGGTCGAGGTCAGCGGACGGCTCCCGTCGGGCGCCCCCATCCTTCGCAAGCCGTTCACGACTGACGAGTTTCGGGCTGCCGTCAGTCGCCTGCTCCCCAAACGCGACCAGTAGTCGGTTCAGTAGTCGATCGTGAGCAAGGCGGGGTGTGTTGACCTCGCGTTGACGCGCTGTGGAAGGCTGGCTGAACCAACGCCGACAAGGTCGCCGAGGCCCCAGCACACTACTGAGAACGAGGAACCAATGACAGAGCACGCTACGACGGCTGCGGAAGACCAGCGGGTGACTCCTTCGCCACGCGATGCCGCGCAACATTGGGTGGCGGCGGTTCGCTCCCGCGATGTGGCTGCGCTGCGTCGCATCTACGAGGTCGGAGCGGCGTTACACACCCTCGAAAATATCGTTC
>JBDSMK010000495.1:0-4491 GCA_039915905.1 Ilumatobacteraceae bacterium | reverse complement strand
CCGAGGCAAGGCCACAAGCGCAGCCCCCCGACGGCGCTGGCGCCGCGTCGGGCGTCGGTGTAGGCAATCTGAGTGGCATCATCGAGCACCTCGATCATTTGCAGTGGCTGGGCATCGATGCTGTCTGGCTATCGCCGATCTACGTGTCTCCAATGGCCGACTTCGGTTACGACGTCAGTGACTTCTGCGACGTGGACGCCCGTTTCGGCTCGCTGACCGATGTCGATGAACTGCTCATCGAGGCCCATGCCCGCGGCATCCGGGTGATTCTCGACTGGGTGCCCAACCACACCAGCAACCAGCACCCGTGGTTCGTCGAGAGCCGCCGCGACCGCACCAACCCGAAGGCCAACTGGTACGTGTGGCGCGACGCCCCGGCGAACAACTGGATGGCGTCTTTCCCCGCGGGCGAACCGGCGTGGTCATTCGACGAACAGCGTGGTCAGTACTACCTGCGATCGTTCCTGCGCGAGCAACCCGACCTGAACTGGGATGAGCCGGACGTGGAGGAGGCAATGCTCGACACTCTGCGGTTCTGGCTGGACCGGGGTGTCGATGGTTTCCGCATGGACGTCGTCCACCTGATTGCCAAAGACATCGACCGCGATGATCCACCACGTGCGGTGGCCCGTGGCCACCAACACGTGACCTACAACGACGTCGCCGCCGTTCACCCACGTCTGCGCCGGATCCGCGCAGTGCTGGACAGCTACCCAGGCGAGCGCGTCGCCGTCGGCGAGGTGTACCTGCTCGACGAGGAGCGGATGGCGGAGTACTACGGGGCCGGCGACGAGCTCCACCTCAACTTCAACTTCGCCTTCCTGTGGGCACCGTTCGACGCCGCCGTTCTGCGCACCAGGATCTCGAGCACCCTGTCGCACCTCGCGCCGCGTGGGGCGTGGCCCACCTGGGTGCTTTCCAATCATGACGTGCCGCGGCACCGCACGCGCTACGGCGGCAGCGAGCGCAATGCCCGTCTCGCAGCCGTGTTGTTGCTGACCCTGCCGGGCACGCCGTTCATGTACCAGGGCGAGGAGCTCGGCCTTCTCGATGCGGTGGTCCCCGCCGAGGCAGCGGTGGATCCGGGCGGACGAGATGGTTGCCGTGCCCCGATTCCGTGGGATGCGGAGCCGTTGCATGGCTGGTCGGCCGAGCCGTGGCTGCCGTTCCCACCGGAGTCCGATGTGCGCAACGTCGCCGACGCACGCGCCGACGAGGATTCGATCGTTCATCTCTACCGCCGCCTGCTGGCGTTGCGTAGGTCTACGGCTGCTCTGCACCTCGGTGGCTGCGACGTACTGGACGACACCGGCGACCTGCTTGCCTACACCCGATACAACGACAGCAGCGAACGTTGGGTGGTGGCCATCAACATCTCCGACGGGCCCCTGTCCGCGCCAGCGATGATCCGCGGTGCGCGTGTCGTGGTAGCGAGCGACGCCACCCTCGAGGGCAGCGCTGTGGGGCAGTTCATTCCGGCGGGTGTGGCCGTGGTTGCCGTCGCCGCGTGACACCATGGGTCGAATGGGCAACGTCGTCGCACTCCTGAACCAGAAGGGTGGTGTCGGCAAGACCACAGTCACCCTTGGACTGGCGTCCGCCGGAGAGACCACCGGTCAGCGGGTGCTGGTCGTCGACCTCGACCCGCAGGGTTCGAGCACATGGGTGCTGGGCCACGACCCTGCCACTGTCACCGCCTCGACGGCGGAAGTGCTCGGCAAGCTACCTGTGAGCAAGGCGATGGTGCCGTCGACGTGGGGCGGCGAGGTGTGGGTCGTGCCGGCGTCGACGCGCTTGCAGAATCGCGAGAACGGCCACCCCGACAGGCTGCGCGAGGCGCTCGCCGAAGTGGTCGAGCAGTTCGATGTGGTGCTCATCGACTGTCCCCCGTCGTTGGGCAACCTCGTCACCAGCGCGCTCACCGCGGCACACCACGCCCTGATCGTTGTCGAACCATCCTCGCTCGGGTTGCGTGGTATCGGCGCGGTGGCCGATTCGATCGATCAGGCATGGGAATCACGTAACCCCGAGCTGAACCTTGCCGGGGTGATCGTCAACAAGGTCCCTCCGGTGAGCAACGAGGCTGACCGGCGATTTGACGAGTTGACCCGCATTGTCGGCAAGAAGACGATCTGGCAGCCGGTGATCCCTCAGCGGGTGATCATCAACGAAGCCATCGGTGAACGTCGCCCGATCCATTCCTACGGGGCCCGAAGCGCCGAAGTGAGCGAGGTGTTCGACCGTCTTTGGAGCCGGCTGCGCCGCGTGTTGCGAAGCTAGCTCCGGTTCGATGGTCGCGACCGGCGGATCAGGGAATCGTCAGACTGCCGTGAATCGTCATGCGATAGTCAACCGTCATGCGATAGTCAACCGCAGGCCGCCGTGACCATCGAACGCCAACCCGGCCGTGCCTGCTACCAGCCGAGCCACATCGTCGCCAAGCAGTTCGGCGCGCCACCCGACACCGAGGCGAGCATCGGAATCGCCGCGCAACAGCGCCACGAGGTCGGCCCGGGTTGCGAGCAGCGTCGTATCGATCTGCTCCTTGCGGGCCAACTCCGCGATCCATGCCGATGCCAGGGTCACAGCCGGTCGCAGGTGACGATCGAGATCCTCTCCGTCGGGGGCCGGGACCGCTGCATCAGAGCTCTGCCCGGCAGCGACCGCGGCGATGATCTCCTTGCCGATCTGACCCCGTGTGTGGCGCTCGTCGACGCCCCTCGCCTGGCTCAGTTCTTGCACCGTCTTCGGCTGCTTCTGCGATATGCCCAGCAGCGCCAGGTCCGGTAGCACCTGGCGAACGGGGATGTCGACGGCCATCGCCCTGCGCTCTCGCCAGGCAGCCACTGCTCGGGCGACACCCCGAGCCCGCGGCTTCAGCGTCCGCGCTTCCTTCAACCGCAGCCACGCGCTGTCTGGATCTGTGCCACTCACCGGCCTGACCCGCAACTCCTCGCAGGCTGCGGCGACCCACTCGGAGCGCCCGCGCTGAGCCAGTTTGGCGTCGAGGGTGTCCTGCAGTTGCAACAGGTAGGCCACGTCGCTGGCTCCATAGACGCACTGCTCCGGGGTCAGCGGGCGCCGTAACCAGTCGGTCAAGCGGTCACCCTTGGCCACCGTGACCTTTAACTCGCCGAGCAGCAGCGACAGCAACGACGGCGTGCTGTAGCCCAAGAAGCCGGCGGCCAGTTGCGTGTCGTAGAGATGCCGCGGCACAGCCCCACAGGCATGCGTCAGCACGTCGAGGTCCTGCTGGGCGGCGTGCAACACGGCGACGCAGTCGCTGTCGAACAGCCGCCGCAATGGGCTCATGTCACATGCCAGCGGATCGATAAGAGCGATCTCGTGGGCGCCGGCAAGTTGGAGCAAGGCAAGCTTCGGGAAGTAAGTGCGCTCGCGGTGGAACTCGGTATCGAGCGCGTAGCGCGGCTCCGCCAGCAGGCCGTCGATGAACCCTTCGAAATCTGCCTGCGACTCGATCCACCGATGTGTCACGCGGGTTGGTCCCCGCCGACGGTGGTCCGTCCGCTGGTGGCCCAGCCCATCGTGCCTCCGGCGACGTTGGCGACCGCTACTCCGGCGTCGGCGAGTTGCTCGCATGCAGTCATGCTCCGGCCACCGCTGCGACAGATGATGTAGGCCGTGCCGTCGCCGCGGAAGCGCTCCACGTTGGCCGCAACCGTGGCCAACGGAATCAGCACCGCACCTGGCACGTGGGCTTGCGTGTACTCGTCCGGCTCACGCACGTCATAAAGGCGAGCGCCGCCGGCGAGGGCGGACTCGAGCTCGGCGACGTTCACTTCGGGGATGGCCATGAACGCACGCTATCCGCGCCGCCTCGGCCCGGACTTGTCAAAGATCACTGGGCCGGTTGACGTTGTGCACCGCGCCAAGGGCGACGTCCACCCGCACCACATGCAACTGCCGAAGCGCCCGATGAACCGCGCGTTCACCGCCGGCATAGAGCTGTTCGAGGGTGGCCAGCGCTAACACCGACCACACCGCGCAGAGCGGTTCGAGGCGGTCGGCGACGGCCACAGCCGCGTCGGAGTCGCCCAACGCAGCGCATAGTGCGAGGACCGTCACTGGGTCCAACGACGGCATGTCACAGGCCGTCACCACGACCGCGTCAGCCGACTCGGAGAACGTCCCGAGTGCGGTGATGATCCCGCCGAGCGGCCCGCCACCGCGGTAGCGATCGGCGACCACTTCCAGACCAGCGGCGACCAAACCTGTTTCGTCGCCGCCTACCGCCACGACCGGGTGGCACCCTGCGGAGCGCAGCACGCCGGCAACTCGGGCTGCCATCGCTTCACCGCCGACCGCGACAAGCGACTTGTCGCGGCCCATCCGCGAACTGGCTCCGCCGCACAGCACGGCTCCGGCTATCGGCCGTTCATCGTCCGGCCGCTCGATCACTGGCCGGTGGGGTCGAGAAGCGCAAGGAACGTGGCCAACCGCTGCGACTCCTCGGTCTCGCCAATGGCCGCG
>JBDSMK010000493.1:0-4418 GCA_039915905.1 Ilumatobacteraceae bacterium | reverse complement strand
AGACCCCGTATCGATCGTCTCGACGAGAGGCGCCAGGTGGAGCGGCACAGCGTCGGCCGGCGTCGGCTTCCCGAACAGGTAGCCCTGGCCGATTAGACAGCCGAGCTCCTTCGCCGCCTCGCACTGGGCGACCGTCTCGATCCCTTCGGCTACCACGGCCAGCCCGAGCTCGGCCCCGAGCTGCAAGATCGACCGGGCGATGGCGCGATCGTTGGCGTTCTCATCGATGCCGGCCACGAAGATGCGGTCGATCTTGAGGGCGTGGATCGGGAACTTGCTCAGATAGGTGAGGCTGGCCCACCCGGTGCCGAAGTCGTCGATGGCGATGCGGATGCCGAGGTCGGCGAGCCGATGGAGCATGGCAGCCGCCCGATCAACCTCGCGCACTAGGTCCGTCTCCGTGACTTCGAGCCACAGGGCGTTCGGTTCGAGACCGGCGGCGCCGATCGTCGCGATGATCCGGTCGACGAACCCCGGGTCGGCGAGCTCGGACCCCGAGACGTTTATCGACAGGGCAACGTTGACGCCGCTGGCTCGCCAGGCGGCGACCTGACGGCTGGCGGTGTCCAGGACGAAGGCATCGAGATCAATGATCAGCCCGTTGTGCTCGGCCGTCTCGATGAAGGTGCCCGGCCACAGGAGACCCTGTACCGGGTGCTGCCAGCGAACCAGGGCCTCCACGCTGATCAGCCTCCCGTCGGCCAGCGCGACCACCGGTTGGTAGTACACCTCGAACTCCTGGGCATCAAGACCGCGACGTAGGTCACTGGCGTCCAGCCCTATCTGGCCGTCGGACTGTCCCAGCTGCGGCAGCACAGGTCGGTTGACGGACAGGACACCGGTGGCCTCACCGTTCTCGTCACGCATCATCGTCATCGACGACGTCACTTCGACGAGAGAACCGTCTCGGGTGCGCTGTCGCCCCTGCGCGTGCCAACGCCCCGTGAGCTCGAGGTGTCTCGCCGCGGTGGAGAGCTCGTCGCCCTCCCAGTCGAAGACATCGAGCAGGTGGCGTCCGAGAGCCTCCTGCTCCGTCCACCGGTAGAGGCGTTCCGCCGCCCCGTTCCAACTGCGGACGTGGAGGTGGAGGTCGGTCACGATCACGGCATCGGACAACTCGCTGTGCACGCCGGTGACGAGGTGACGGAGGCCAGCGGACGGATCGGCTGAGACAGATAACTCGACCCGTCCGGCGCGCTGGCCTTCCCAAATGATCGCCGATGACCCCACCTCGACGATGCCCCGGGTACCGTCCAGCCGCTGGAGTGTCATCATCTGAGACCGGCGAGACCGTCCTGCTTCGCCCTCGTCCAGACGCTCGGCGGCGGCTTCGCGCGACTCGGCCGCCGCCAGGTCCAACAAATCCTTGCCCAAGAGGTCGACTTCTGATTTGCCTCCGAGAATATTCACGGCAGCGGCGTCAGCGGCCACGACGCGACCTTCGACATGGATCAGAACCCCCACCGTGGGTGGATGCGTGTCTTCGTTGACGGCGTCGCGCGGGCCTAGTGAAGGCTCGTCGAGCCGGTAGCCGGCCCCGCGAATCGTTTTGATCATCTGTGGGCGTTGCGGGTCTGGCTCGATCTTCGCCCGGAGGCGGTGGATGTGCTCGGTGACGGTGGCGTTGTAATGCCAGTCGGAGCTCGCCTGCCAAACGGCTCGGAGCAGCTCTACCCGGCTGAAGGTTTGGCCAGGGCGAGCCGCCAGGAACGCTAGGAGGTCGAACTCCTTGGTCGCCAGATTAATATGGCGGCCGTCGACCGTGATCTCACGAGCTTTCAGATCGATCTCCAACGGACCGATGCGCAGTGTCGTGTCCTCCGTAATGCTGGTGCGGCGCTCGACCGCCAGTATCCGGGCGACGAGCTCTCGTGCGAAGAATGGCTTGACGACATAGTCGTCGGCCCCCATTTCGAGGGCGTGGACACGGTCCGCCTCCGACGCGGCGCCCGTGAGCATGATCACGTGTCCGCTGGAACCTGCTGCGCGGAACTCCGCGAGGACCTCGAGCCCAGATCCGTCAGGCAGCGTGACATCGAGGATGATGGCTTGGAAGTCCTCGCGCGCCAGCGCCTCCCGACTCGCAGCGACGGTACCGACTGAGACGGTGCCGACTCCCCTGCTCTCGAGCTGATCGCGTACGATCCGGCTGACCGCGGTGTCGTCTTCGACGATCAGAACCCTCATCGCGGCAACAATCGTGAGGCGCCGCTGCGGTGGAGCGCGTCGTGGACGGCCTGGAGGAGTTCGGCCTCATTGAAAGGCTTGTGGATGAGCGTCTCGGTGTCGTCCATGGTGCGCTCGGCGCCGAATGCGCCGCCGCTATAGCCGGACATGAAGAGCACCTGGCACGTCTGGTGGCGATCCCTCAGCGCCCTGACCAGCTCGCGGCCGGATGTTTTCGGCATAACGACGTCGGTCAGGAGTAGGTCGAAGTCGACGTCACCCGAGATCAGCAAGGCCTCCGCTGCGTCGGAGGCGTGGCGGACTCTGTAGCCGTTGCGGCGAAGGATGGCGACGGTGACGGCGCGCACGGCTCGTTGGTCGTCGACGACGAGCACTGTCTCGCCGACGCCGGCGACCACATCGGCGGGCACCCGAGCGGGGGCGGGCGCTTCCACCGAAGTGGGGAAGAACGCCCTGACCGTCGTGCCCACGCCCTCCTCGGACTGGATGTCGACCGCTCCGCCGGTGTCGGCGATGATGCTGTACACGGTGGCGAGGCCGAGTCCGGTGCCTTCTCCAGGCCTCTTGGTGGAGAAGAACGGGTCGAATGCTCGCGCCACCACTTCGGCGCTCATCCCGGCCCCATCGTCGCTCACGGACAGTTGCACGTAGACCCCGGGAACGAGTGCCTGGCTCGGCTTTGCATCACCAGCCCGGACCTCCAGTAGCGCTGTCTCGATGGTCAGAACCCCTCCATTGGGCATTGCATCGCGCGAGTTCACTGAGAGGTTCATCAGGACCTGCTCGATCTGGCCCCGATCCGCGTGGATCGGGGGAAGGTCGGCGCCAGCTCGCACCTCGATCTGGACGAGAGCACCGATAGTGCGCACCAGTAGGTTACGAATCTGCGCAACGATGGCGTTGATGTCGACCGCCATGTGGCTCACAGGCTCTCGCCGGGCGAACATCAGGAGTTGCTTGGTCAGCGCCGCCGCCCGCTCGGCGGACGCCACGATCTCCTGAGCGTATATTTCCGTGTTGCTCTCCGCTGGGGCGTCCCGGGCGATGAAAGCGGCATCGTTCAAGATGACGGTGAGAAGGTTGTTGAAGTCGTGGGCCACGCCGCCAGCTAGCAGTCCCAGACTCTCCAGTCGCTCCGTGCGGTGCAGGCGGTCCTCCAGCGCTTCACGCTCGACGGCGGACTCACGCTCCTTTGTCAGATCGCGGACCAACCCGGTGAACAGTGGCGCGCCGGCGGTGGACACCGCGCTGATCGTCACCTCGGCTGGGAACGACGACCCGTCCGCGCGGATCGGCACCATCTCGACTCGTCGGTCGAGTAGCGGACTCTCGCCGGTCGCCCGGTAGTGCTGGATCGCCTTGCGATGGGCATCCCGCTCGGCTTCGGGGATTATCAACTCGGCAAGCTCACGACCAAGCGCCTCTTGGCGTGAGTAGCCGAACGTGCGCTCGGCGGCCGGGTTGAACTCGACGACGACGCCGCGCTCGTCGATCGTGATGACCGAGTCGGGCACGGAGTCGAGGATCGCCTTCTTGCGCGCCTCGCTGACGCGCAGCGCCTCCACGGACCGGTCGTCTCGTATGGTGCTTTGGCGGACCTGCTCCAGCGACTCTTCGAGGTCGACCCGGGCCTGCGCGTTGAGGACGTAGGCCGCGGCGACATCTGCAAGCGTTTGGGCGGCGACCATGGCTTCTTCGCTGAGGGGACCGGTCGTGGTCTGGTACAGGTCGAGTGCACCGAACTGGTGGTTGCCTGCCTTGAGCGGAAACGCGAACACGGCAGCGAGGCCCCCTTCGACGGCGCGAGCAGAGAACGTCGGGAAACGATCATCGTGCTGCAAGTCGGGTACCGAGACTGCCTCTCGGCTGGCCGACGCCAGCACGCACGGACCTTCGGCCAGCTCCTCCTGCAGCCCCTCGAATCCGAGGGCGAAGTCATCGGATGAGGCGACGTATCGAGGCGAGGCGCCAGGCGAGATCAAGGTCACCCCAGCGCCGCTGACGGGCAGGACTACGACGATCCGCAGGACCAAGTGGTCCAGGATCGACTCGATCGAGAAATCGGTAAGCAACGTGCGAGCAAACTCGCTCAGCACAGCCGAAAGCCGGTGCTCAATATTCACGCCAACCCCCTCCCAAAGCAATCAAATCCATCTGCGGGGTCCAGGCAGAATGCAAACTTGGCTATTACCAGCCTACCAGGGTGAGCAGCGGCGGCTTCCGGGGTGCCA
>JBDSMK010000473.1:0-13259 GCA_039915905.1 Ilumatobacteraceae bacterium | reverse complement strand
GTCCCTTGACGAATTCTGCCGCTCCGGTGATAGATGCCGCCAGCCTGCTCGGCTTCACGTCGGTGGCGGCCATCGACGCGGAAACATCCATCGCCAGCATGATGATCGCCGAGCGCCTGGCCACCTGCTCGCTGTGCACCGGGCGCGCCAACCCGATCACCGACGCGACAAGTGCGAGGGCAACCAGTCCAGCGGGGAGGTGGCGGCGCCAGCCGGGCCGTCGCGGTGCCACCGACTGGAGCAGCTCTACGTTCGTGAAACGCACCGCGTAGTGGCGACGGCGTCGTTGCAGCACCACGTACAGCACCACCAGCACGGCCACCGCGAGCAGCAACCACAACATCGCCGGGCGCAAAAGCGTCATCGGTCCACGCCCCCGCGGTGGCGCGCCGCAAACGCCACGAGGTCGCGCATCCAGTCGCGATCGGTCGACAGTTGCAGGTGCAGCGCACCGGCAGAACGCACCGCATCGGCGTTCTCTCGCCGGCGCCTCTGGGCGGCTTCGGCAAATCGTCGACGCAGATCGGCGTTGCTGGTCTGCACCTCGCAGCGGCTCCCGGTCTCCGGATCGTGCAGCGTCAACAGCCCCACCGCAGGGAGCTCCCACTCCCGCGGGTCGCTGATCTCGACGACGACGACCTGATGGTGAGCCGCGGCCATCCGCAGCTCGGCGGGCCACGGCCCACTGTCGATCAGGTCGGAGATGACAACCATCCGACCGCGGTGATGGGCCGCCCGTCGGGCCTGATGGATTGCCGTAGCCAACGATGCCGCGCCGGGCGGAGCGGTGGGCCGCCGATCAAGACGGCGAAGCAGTTGCAAAACGGCATCGCGACCCGCGAGCGGCGCGACGATGTCGGTCCGTTGTCCGTCGAACACCAGTGCCCCAGTGCGGTTTCCACCTCGCCGTCCCAACAGCCCGAACGCCGCCGCCGCCGTGATCGCGAGGTCGCGTTTGGTCCACACCGCAGTGCCGAACTCCAGGCTCGCGCTGGCGTCCACGACCAGCCAGGTCTCCAACTCTCGCTCGGCGATCGTGTCGCGGATGTGCACCGCGTTGGACCGTGCGGTGAGGCTCCAGTCGATCCGCCTGGCGTCGTCGCCAGGGTTGTACGGGCGCCCGTCACCGGCATCCGTGCCGGGTCCGTGGACCAGTGCCGAGTGCTCACCGTGCATCAAACCGTCGAGATGACGGGTGATGATCAGCTCCAGCCGGCGCAGATCAACCTCACGGCGCGCCACTTCGACGGTAGGGCGACTCACCGCGGCGAGTCCGCCAGTCCGCTGAACTGCGATCCGGCAACGTGCGAGCCGGCAGCCTGCGATCCGCCGGGTGCGACCGGGTTGACGTCGCCCTGTGTAGGAGCGATCTGCGGCATCCACACCGTCGACAGCACACGCGCGACGATGTGGTCGGCGGTGACGTCGGCGGCCATGGCCTCGTAGGACAGCACCAGGCGGTGACGCAGGATGTCTGGCGCTACATCGAACACGTCGCGCGGCAGCACGTACGGACGGCGGCGCATCATCGCCAGTGCCCGGGATGCGGCCACCAACCCCAGAGTGGCCCGGGGGCTCGCGCCATAGGAGATGTACTGCTGCAACTCGCCGAGGCCACTCTCCGCTGGACGGCGCGTGGCGGCAACGATTCGCACGGCGTAATCCACCACTGCATCGTGCACGAACACGGCACGGGCCAACTGCTGCGCTTCGCCCCACTGCTGTGCGTCGAGCACCGCCGCAGCCTGTGGCGGTGCGACGCTTATCCGCCGAACGATCTCGGTCTCCTCACGGTCGGAGGGATAGCCGACGACGACTTTCATCAGGAACCGGTCGCGCTGCGCTTCCGGCAAGGGGTAGACACCCTCGCTCTCGATCGGGTTCTGCGTGGCCAGCACGATGAACGGCGACGGCACGCCGTAGGTGTGGCCCCCTATCGACACCTGTTGCTCGGCCATCACCTCCAACAGTGCTGACTGCACCTTCGGGGAGGCGCGGTTGATCTCGTCGGCCAGCACCACGTTGGCGAACACCGGGCCTGTCTCCACGTCGAACTGCTCACGCGACGGCCGGTAGATGCGGGTGCCGACGACGTCGGCCGGCACAAGGTCAGGGGTGAACTGGATGCGCGAGAAGCTGCCGCCGAGCACCGTTGCGACGGTCTTCGCGGCAAGTGTCTTGGCGAGTCCAGGCGGGCCTTCCAACAGGCAGTGGCCACCGGCCACGGCGCACACCAGTAGTCGCTCGATCATCGCGTCCTGCCCGACGACGACGTGCTTGACCTCGAACATGGCGCGCTCCAAGAGCTCGTCGGGTGTGATCTGCCTGGAGGTCGCTTCGTTGCTCATCTGGCTCCGTTCTGACGCAAGTCGCACGTCGACAATACGGTGGTCGCCCCGCGTGAAGGGATCGCCACGAACACATTCAAACTTGGTGAGAACCTCAGCGAGGTGATGTGCCAGCATGGCTCGCAGGCGCGACCTGTGGGGGTATGACTGTGAAGTTCACCTGGTTCAACCTGATGCCTTGGCCAGAGCTACCCGATGACTTCCGCCACACGAGCCGCTCGGTGTGGGTCGACATCCCCAGCCGGTTGTTCGACCCGGCGGTGGCCAACCGGGTTTACAACGAGTACATGGACCAGCTGGAGTACGCCGACGAACTCGGCTTCGACGGCATCGGCTGCAACGAGCACCACCAGAACGGCTACGGCATCATGCCCAGCCCGAACATCATCGCCGCTGGGCTGGCACGGCGAACCAGCAAGGCCGCGATCTGCGTGATCGGCAACTCGATCGCGTTGTACAACCCGCCGATACGGGTGGCGGAGGAGTTCGCGATGCTCGACTGCATCTCCGGTGGACGGCTGGTGGCCGGGTTTCCCGTTGGTACGCCGATGGACACCAACTTCTGCTACGGCCAGATCCCGGCGCTGACCCGCGACAAGTACTACGAGGCTCACGAGCTGATCATGCGGGCGTGGAGCGAGCCGGAGCCGTTCGCGTTCGACGGCAAGTACAACCAGTTGCGTTACGTGAACTGCTGGCCGCGGCCGATCCAGCAACCGCACCCACCGATCTACATCCCCGGTGGTGGCTCGGTGGAGACGTGGGACTTCTGTCTGGACAACGACTACAACTACTCGTACTTGTCGTTCAGCGGCTACCTCGCCGGCAAGAAGCTGCTCGACGGATACTGGGACAGGGTGGCGGCCCGTGACAAGGACGACTCGCCCTACCGCGCCGCGTTTGCCCAGATCATCGCCGTGGCCGACAGCGACGCAGAGGCAGAACGGCTTTACTCCGAACACATCTTGTACTTCTTCAACCGCTGCCTGCACGTCTACCCGGGCTTTTCCGATCCGCCGGGGTACCGCACGATCTCCACGATCAAGGCCGGCGTGCTCGACCAGCTGCGTGCCGAGAACATCCGCGTCTTCCAGAACCTCACCTGGAAGGAGCTCGTCGACGGCGGCTACGTGATCGCCGGCGGACCCGACACCGTGCTGGAGCGGATGCGCGAGATGATCACGTCGCTGCGCCTCGGGCACGTGTTCTGCCTGATGCACAACGGCAACCAGCCGGACTGGAAGACGCGCTACTCCTCCAAGCTGTTCGCCGAGAAGGTGATGCCGCATCTACGTAACATGTGGCCCGATTACGACGGCGACGACCGCTGGTGGATCCATCCGCTGCAAGACAGGGTGCGCCCCGAGGAAACCGTCGAGTCGGCGCGTCGCGACCCTCAGATCCCGGTGGAGGCGGGCGAGTGATGCCCGCCATCGACACCGCCCCGAGCTCCGTTACGACCGACCGCGCCACTACCGACACCGGCGCCACCACCGACACCGTCGTCACCCGACGCGGCATCGCCGTGGAGGTGCTCAGCTGCGGACCGCTCGACGGCGCTCCGGTGGTCTACCTGCATGGCTTCAGTGGACCGCTCGATGGCGAACCAGCGTTGCTCGAACTGGCCTCTGCCGGCTACCGAGTACATGCGCCGGTGTGGCCCGGATACAGCGACAGCGGCGGCGAAGAACGCATCGACGACATGCTCGACTTCGCGCTGCACGGCGCCGACGTGGTGGAGGCTCTCGGTCTCGGCCCGGCGCACGGGAATCCAGCACCACACCTCGTCGGACATTCGATGGGTGGGATGATCGCTGCCGAGATGGTCGCATTGGCACCGTTCGGCTACGACCGGCTGGTGCTCGCCGCGCCGCTCGGGCTGTGGCTCGATGCCCACCCGATGACCGACATCTACACCCAGCTGCCTTTCGAGTTCCCGCCGTTGCTGTTCCACGACGTGCAGCTCGGCACCCGCCTGCTGGCCGGCGCGACACGCGACTTCGCCGATCCGCAAGCCATCCAGCGCTTCCTGATCGCCAACTCGCGACGCCTCGGCACCGCCGGCAAGATCCTGTTCCCGATCCCGAACCGGCGCCTCAGCAAGCGGCTCTATCGCATCACCAACCCGACCCTGCTGCTGTGGGGCGACGACGACAAGCTGCTGCCCGCGCCGTACGCCGAGGCATGGGCCGCCGCTCTCCCCCACGCCCAACAGGACACGATCGCCGCCGCCGGTCATATGGCACCGTACGAGCAACCCGGCCGGACGGCGGCGGCAATCGCCCGCTTTCTGTCGAGCTAGGAGCGGATGCCTGACCGATCAGACTTCAGCGTGACGGTCAGCCGATGGTGATCGACCTCCAGTTCTGGTATGTGTGCCCACCGTTCCACACGTTCTCCACGATCGCCCGGTCGAAGAGGCGCACGAACACCACGTAGCAACAGGCCTCCACACAGTCGGCCCAAGGATCCCAGGAAACGGTGATGCCTGGCGCTGGTGCACCATTGTCGGCACGATTGCCGTTGTAGTTCTTGGAGAAGATCCCGATCGAACCGCTGCAGCCGCCGTACGCCGTCACATCCAGTGAACTGAAGTTCTCGTCGGTCCCCTCGATGTGAACGTTGATCGGGCCCTTGTCCTTGGTGACCCTGGCGCAGCATCCGAGTGGGTCACCGGCCTGGGAGAACTCGATCAACGGCCTGTTGCCGGGCATGTCCGGTCCCTGCGGACCACGATTGTCGACGCGCACCGGCACGGGCCCCCCGGCGAACTCGGTGAGTGCCGCGTTACGCACCACCAAGCGCACGTAGTGACGGGCATCGACATCGAGGGCCGGCGTAGACCAGTCGGACAGGTAGGTGTGTCCTTCGGACAGCAGATCCATGTCGGCGATCGAGTACCAATCGCCGGTAGGAGTACGCGAGTATTCGGTCCACACGAATCCGATCACATGGGCGTCGGTCAGCGCGGTGGTGATTGCTGTCCATGGGCCGAGCGCCGTCGGGCCGAACTCAACCTTGTACTCGGTAGCGCCGGCCACGTTGAACAGCCCGTTGAGGTGGACGCTACCTCCGAAAGGGTGATCGCCGATACCCCCGGCGGGGTTATCGGGTGGCGTGAATGCACCTGGACTGCTGGGCCCGCGGGCGAAGCCGTCGGCGTCGAAATGGCCAACCGGGATGTAGCCGACCTTGATCAGTTCCGGCAGCGCCGGACACATACGCCGACAGGCGACGTGGCAGTGCACTCCACACAACCAATGACAAAGCTGATGGGCGAAGCGCTGAATCTTGGCACGGGCGACGAACTGCCGAAAGGCCTTGGAATCCTCCGCCGCAACCATCTCCAGCAGCTGGACAAGCGCCTTCGGGTCTTCGGCCAGCTTGCCGGTGTAAACCGCGAACTCCTGCCATTCGGCAACATCGAAGTTGGTTTCGACATCGGTCTTGCCGACCAGTTTGGTGCAGATGAACACGCAGTGCTTGCTGCAGAACCATCGACACACCCACCTACAACGGTCCAACACTCCGGCACGCGCCAGCGCGTCTTGGAATCGCTCGGCATCCTGGGCACGGAATGCGTCGGCCGCAGCAGCGAACAGCTCCGGCTGTTCGGCCAACCTTGCAATCGTCGCCCCGGATACCCGGAGCTCTTCCAATCGTTCATCGATGTCAGACATCCGACTCTCCTTCCGACTGCCCGCGCGGACTGCGAGCGATCCGCCACAGAGAGTCCTTCACCAAGCCAGTAGATACAGGCTGCTCAACGCCCGCTCGTGGCGCAGTACGGTCGGGGTTCACGGTCGCACCCGACGGCCGTGGAGGAGGTGCGGTGCGGTGAACAGCCTTCCGACAGATCGGATCCGCAACGTGGTCCTGCTCGGCCAGAGTGGTGCCGGCAAGACGACCCTCGCCGAAGCGCTGTTGGTGATGGCAGGTGCCGTCACCCGCGGTGGGCGGGTCGACGACGGCACCAGCGTGCTCGACACCGAGCCGGAGTCGGTCAAGCGGCGCATGTCGTTGTCGTTGGCAATCGCCCCATTGGAGTGGACCGCGGGCGATGGCCGGAGGTGCAAGATCAACCTCATCGACTGTCCGGGCTATCCCGACTTCGTCGGCGAGGCCGACACCGCACTCGGCGTCGCTGATCTTGCGGTGTTCGTGGTCAGCGCAGTGGATGGGGTGGAGGTGCACACCGAACTGCTGTGGCGCCGTGCGGCTGCAACGGGTGTGGCGCGGCTCATCTTCGTGAACAAGGAGGACAAGGAGCGCGCCGATTTTCACGGCGTCGTCGAGCAGCTACGTGGCGCATTCGGCGCAGGGGTTTCTGCCCTCGAACTCCCACTCGGCGAGGCCGGTGCGCTGCACGGCATCGCCGATCTGATCTCCGGGCAGGCTTTCGAGTATCGGTCCGGTGGCCGCCGGCCGGCCGAGATGCCCGACGAACTAGCCGCCGAGGAACACCGCCTGGCGGAGGCGTTGCGCGAGGAGATCGTTTCCGGTGATGATGAACAACTGGAGCGCTACCTCGGCGGCGAGGTGCCGTCGGCATCGGAGCTGGAGCGCACCCTGGCCGACGAGGTAATGGACTGTCGCCAGTTTCCGGTGCTGCTGGGCTCGGCCCAGACCGGCGTGGGCATCGACCGGTTGGCCGATTTCATCTGCGACCTCGGCCCGTCTCCCGACAGGTACCCGGCCGCCGTTGTCGCCGGACCGGATGTCATCCAAGTCGCCGCCGACTCGTCGGCCAAACCGCTGGTGCACGTGTTCAAGACCCTCACCGATCCGTTCGTCGGTCAGCTGTCGCTGTTCAAGGTGCTATCGGGGACGGTGACCGTCGATGATCACCTGGTGAACAGCCGGACCGGCGCCGAAGAGCGATTGCACGGGCTGTTCCAGTTGCGCGGCAAGGAACAGACCCCGGTCACCGCTGTGGTCGCCGGCGACCTCGCCGTGGTCGCCAAGCTGGTCGGGGTGAGCACCGGCGACACGCTGGCACCGAAGGGCACCCCGGTTCGTGTGCTTGCGCCGGCCGCGACCGAACCGATGTATGCGGTCGCCATCGTGGCTCGCACGCAGGGCGACGACGACAAGCTCGGCAATGCGCTGCAGCGTCTCCAGGCGGAGGACGCCGCGCTTCGCGTCGAGCGGGTGGAGGAGACCAAGCAGACCGTGATGCACGCGATGGGCGACACCCACGTGAACGTGATCGTGGAACGGTTGGCGCGCAAGTTCGGGGTCAACGTCGACATCGTCGAGGTACGGGTCCCGTACCTCGAGACGATCACCGGCCGTGCGGAGGCCGAGGGCAAGGTCAAGAAGCAGAGCGGCGGTCACGGCCAGTTCGCGATTGCCAACCTGCGCGTTGCACCGCTGGCGCGCGGTAGCGGTGTGGAGTTCGCCGATCTCGTCGTCGGCGGGGCGATCCCGCGCAACTTCATCCCGGCGGTGCAGCGCGGTGTAGAGGAGACCGTGGCCAAGGGTGGCGTTCACGGCTTCCCGGTGGTCGACCTGCGCGTCGAGTGCTTCGATGGCAAATACCACGCGGTCGACTCCAGCGAGATGGCCTTCCGTGCAGCTGCGGCGCACGGCTTGAAACAGGCAATGGCTGAGGCTGGAGTGGCAGTGCTGGAACCGGTGTCGCTGCTGCGGGTGATGGTCCCGGCTGACCACCAGGGCGAAGTGATGGCCGACATCGCCACACGTCGCGGCAAGGTGCAGGGCACCGACATCACCGCGCACGGCGAGCACGAGGTGACTGCGCTAGTGCCTACCAGCGAGCTGGCGAAATACGCGATCGAACTGCGTTCGATGACCGCAGGGCGAGGCAGTTACACGGTGCAGCACGACCACTACGACGTGCTGCCCGCACATCTTGTGGCCAAGGCGATCGAGACGCTCCCGAAGGACTGAACAACCGTTCGCTCAGCGTGGACGCAGGCGTGTGACGCCACGCTCTACGGCGGCGATCAGCTCGGGGCGGAGCGCCTGCGCGGTGACCACCCGGTGCACGGACCCGACCGCAAGGGCGCGCTCGACGCTGTGTACCGCGTCGAAGTCGGCGGCCACGGCGCCGAGCATCTCGATGCGCACCAGTTCAGTCACCCGGGCCAGTTCGGCGGCCACACGCGGGCGTTCCTCGTCGTTGGCCTCACCGACTGCAGCCGCAAGCGTCTTGACCCGCGCATCTCCACGGGTGCGGGCCATCACCTCGCCGGTGAACACCACAGCGGCGGCCGGGGCGCCGCCGATCACGGAGGCGAAAGAGCCCTCCACGGCGAGAACTTCCATGCGGTCATTCAATGTCGCCGAGAACACCACGAAGGCTCCACCGTGGTACCGCGACACGACGCACAGCACGATCAGGCCGTCGAAGTTGACGATCGCCCGTCCGATCTCGGCGCCGTATTCCAGCTGCAGCCTGCGCAAGGACTCCGGAGAGCCGTCGAAGCCGGACAGGTTGGCCAGCACCACCACCGGACGGCTGCCGCTGGCAGCGTTGATCGCTCGCGCCACCTTCTTGGACGACAGCGGGAACAACGTGCCGGCCGACCACTGCGCCGGACCATCGGCAGGCGTCACGCCGTGTCGGATCAGCGGCTTGGACTCCATGCCGATCAACGTCACCGCGAAGCCGCCGAGGCGCGCGTCGTAGACCACTGCGGTGCGCGCGTCGGCCATCTCAGCCCAACGCTCCATCGGCGTGTGGTCATGGTCGATCACTGCGGCCATCACGCTGCGAATGTCGAAGGGCTTCTTGCGGTCGGGATTGGTTGTGGCCGAGAACACGTCGCCGACCGTTGTGAACTCCACCCCGTCACCGGCCGAGTCGTGAGGTTCGCCACGCACGTCGCGGTCGACTGGATCGGAGGTCGGCAGTCGACGCGCGCCGGACTCGCCGGGAACGACGTAAGTCAGGGCGTAGTGGTTGTGCAGCAGTCGACAGGCAGCACCGATGTCCGGCGCCCAGAACTGCGCCTCGCCGTTGGGGCCCATTATTCGCTCGTAGCCGCCGATGCCCAGGTTGTTCTCTGCCGAGACCCCGCCGGAGTAGTCGATGGCTTGCTTGCCGGTGAGCACCATCGCGCTGTCCGGCGTCATAACCAGGATGCCGCGGGTGTGCATCAGCATCGTTGCCTCGGCGTTCCAGTACGGCTGCGCGCCGACGTTGATCCCGGCCACGATCACGTTCACCTCACCACCGTGCTGAGTGTGCTCGACCAGCCGGCGCAGGACTCGGGCCACCCAATCGAGGTTCTCGCTGCCGCTGTCCATCGCGATCTTGGCCCCGGCGGACAATGCCATCCACTCGATCGGCACACCCATCCGCTCCGCCAGATCGATCGCTGCCAGCAGCCGCAAGCACTCAGCCTCGGCGATCGAGCCCATTGCCTTGGTCGAGTCGCCGAGCACGGCAACGCGGCTGATCCCCTCGGGGTGCGACTTGGTTGGTGTCGTCACCACGCCGACCACGACACCTGCCACATTTGCGCCGCGGTCGCGGTCCACCGGCACGAGTGCCCCGGACGGATCGAGGTCGTGCTCCACGAACGTGCCACCGGGGCCGCACAGCATCGGGACCAGTTCGTACGGATAGGTCAGACCGCGCCGTTGTGCTTGCAGAACCTTCTGGGTGTAGTCGTCCAGTGGCAGCATCGGCGCCACTGCCGGCTCCGTGAACCGCACCGTCAAGCCGCGGCCGGCCTCGTAGCCGAGGCGCATCACGGTGTCGTGAGTCTCCGCTGATCCGCCAGTGGCGAATCGGGCCTGCACCACGATCTGTTCGATCCCCAAACCGTCTGTAAGCGGGGCCAGTCGTTGGGCCACGGAGGTCAGCTCGCCGACCGGCAGGTCCACCGTGGGCCACACGAACAGCATCACCCGGTTCCACTCGAGCGATCGACCGGAAGATCGTTCGCCGGCAGCGCGGCGTAGGTCGGCGAGACAGGCCGCGACCACCTGCTCCACCTCAGGAAGGGCCAACAGCCGCCCGTCGTCGTCGAGCACCGGTGTGAGGTCGCGCACCTCGGCAACTGCCACAAGGCGGACATCGGCAACGTTGCCGCGCGCAACGCACTCGAACAGGTTGACATCGGCGGTCGACGGCAGCCGGGTGATCTCGAAGTTGGCCAACCGCCACATCTGAAGACGTCGGGCGATCATCGGGTGCAGCCCGCGGAACTTGACGTCCTCGGCGAAGCTCCTGGCCGTTACCGCCGATTCGGACATCCAGTAGGGGCGTTCGTTGTCGTTGTCGACCCGCCGGAACGTGAGCGTGTCGATTACTGCGTCACCGCTGGGAGCGCACCCGACGACGGCTACACGTCCGATCATCGACGGCAGCTGTGCTTCGTCGATCACTGCGACGATGTCGGCGGCGAGACGATTGATGTCCACCACTTCCTGTGGTCCCGAGACGAGTTCCTGCGGTCCCGAGACGAGTTCCTGTGGTGCCGAGACGAGGTACACATCGACGACAGCGGTGTCGCCAGACGGCATCGTCGATGCTGCTTCGGCTACAGCAGCGAGCGTGGCAGCCAACTCGCCCTGTGCCGCACCGGCTGCCAGCACGTGGACCTGGCGACCCTGATGGCCATAGGAGGTGCTCACCAACTTCTGGGTGCCGATGGACACGACGCGTACCGTGTCGAGGTTGCGGATCTTGTAGAAGCGCCGGGTGAACACCTCCAGCAACTGCACAGCCAACTGCGGCTCGGAGAACAGCTCATCGGCTGCGACAACCGGCATCAGCGTCTGCGGTGAGGCAATCAGCCGGTCGATAACTGCATCACGCTCAGCGCCTGGACCGACCACTGCCAACTGCCGCAGGTCGTCGCGCGTCGTCGCGTCGAGTGCATCTCGCGACCGCCGCACGACTGGTTCGTCGAAGCACCGGTAGCGCACGCTGCGCGCCAGGTTGGCAATCGCCGGATAGCGCCGTTGTGTCACTTCGATCAGCCGGTCGAGCGAGTCGCGCAGGCCTTCCGGTCGCGCCGCGGCATCTCGCGGATCGTCGAGCTGACGGTCGAGCAGCGCTGCGATAACCGGCAGCTGGTCAGCGCGTCGCTGCTGCGATACGAAGATTCGTCGCAGCACGTCTTCCAGCTCGGTGGTCGGCTCCGGCCCGTTCTCAGGATCTGCCGTGATGCCGTACTGCGCCAGCGCATTGGCCAGGCGTACACGGAACCGTTCGGTGAGGTTGTGGCGTCCGGCATCGATGGAACGCAGGTAGTCGTAGAAGTGCTCGTTGGGACTCGCTAACTCGTCGCCATCAACGACCCGGCGGTCGCGGGTCAGCGCGCACATGTCGGTGAACGAGCCGAACACGGTTAGCTCGGCCTCGTCGAGCCGCTGATCGTCAATGGTCGACTGCCGCCGCTGACGGCAGTAGGCGTCCACCACCTTTCGGCCCGCGGCACCACCGATGTCGAAGCCGAGCACCAACGAGCGCAACAGCACGAGGCGCTCCAAGGCCTTGCGCAGAGGGTCGAGCGGTGTCGCCGCCGGCAGCTCCGCGAGAGATATCCGCGATCCGGCGGCGTCGGCATCCGCGCCGGCCACCGCTTCGATCCGCATCAGCGGTGCCCCGGCATCTACTTGCACGTTGCGCGACACGAACACTTCGGAGATCCGGCCGGTAACTGGCGCGGTGACAGCGATCTCCATCTTCATCGCCTCCACCACCAACAGGGTCGCTCCGGCTTCGACGAGGTCACCTTCGCCAACCGAGACCGCTACCACCAGTGCGGCGGCCGACGCCCGCACCACACCGCCGTCGTCTCGGGAGAAGCGGTGAGCCACACCGTCGACTTCCACGAGATGGTCGGTTCGCTGCACCGAGGAAACCACGCGGAACGATCGTGCCCCGATCGTCAGCCGGCTGTGAACACCACCGAGCGGATCGACGTCGACGACGACCGCGCGACTGTCCAGCACAACCCGGTACTGGTGGGCGCCGCACAGCGTGACCATCACGCGGTAGGCGTTGCCAGCGTGGCGCAGTTCGATCTCGTAGCCGATCTCGATGCGTGCTTGGGGGCGACCGCGGCTGGCCCAGCTGAAGAACCTGTCGCGTTCCAAGCCCGCCTCGATGCGGTGAGCGTCGATCGCTGCGGCCACCAGCGCGACATCGGCGTTGCGGGTGGACACGAAAGAATCGGTGGCAGTCAGGCGATCGAGCCAGGCGGTGTCGAACTGGCCGCTGCGGAACTCGGCCCGTTCCAGCAGGTCGAGAAGGAACGCCTTATTGGTGGTGCCACCGTCGACGATCACCGTGGTCTGCGTCAGCGCCCTGTGGAGTCGCGCCATCGCCTCGCCGCGGTCTGCACCCCAGGCGATGATCTTGGCGATCATCGAGTCGTACTCCGGGGGGATCACGTCACCGGCGGCGACCCCGGTGTCGACGCGAACACCCGGCCCGAGCGGCACGTTGAATGTTCTGATCAGCCCGGGTGCTGGCGCGAAGCCGCGTTGCGGGTCTTCGGCGTTCAACCGTGCTTCGATCGCATGGCCACGCGAATCAGGCGGTGAGCCGACCAACGGTCGGCCTTCGGCAACGTAGATCTGCAATTTGACCAAATCCAGCCCGGTGGTCAGCTCGGTGACCGGGTGCTCCACCTGGAGGCGTGTGTTGACCTCGAGGAAGGCGAACTGCTTCAGCGCCGGCTGGTAGAGGAACTCCACCGTCCCGGCGTTGCTGTACCCGGCGGCGACGGCCAGGCGCACTGCGGCGTCGCGCAGTTGCTGGTCCTGTGCGGCACTCAGCGCGGTGGAGCTGGACTCCTCGATCACCTTCTGGTTGCGACGCTGCATGCTGCAATCACGCACCCCGACGGCCCACACCGTGCCGTGTTGGTCGCCGATGATCTGCACTTCAACGTGGCGCGCCGAGTCGACGACGCGTTCCATGAA
>JBDSMK010000365.1:0-7764 GCA_039915905.1 Ilumatobacteraceae bacterium | reverse complement strand
ATTGCAGGTGTTCGACACCTGGGGCGGCGTGCTGTCGCCGTCGATGTACCGCGAGTTCTCGCTGCGCTACCTGCAGCGGATCGCGGCGGAGCTGCCGCGCGGGGACGGCGACATGCATGCGCCGCTGATCCTGTTCGGCAAGGGCAACGACCCGTACCTCGAGGAGCTTGCGACCAGCGGAGCGGAAGCCGTCGGCGTCGACTGGACCGTCGGCCTTGGCGAAGCCGCACGCCGCGTGGGCGGCCAGGTCGCGATCCAGGGCAACCTCGACCCGGTCACGCTGTACGCGCAGCCAGACGCAATCCGCCGCGAGGTTGGACTTGCGCTCGATGATTACGCCGCCGGCAATGGCGGCTCGCGCGAAGGCCACGTGTTCAACCTCGGCCACGGCCTGTCGCCGGACATGCAACCCGAACACGTCGCCGCGCTCGTCGACGCGGTGCACGAGCTGAGCGCTCGCTGAGCAGCGTGGTGCTGCTCTGTGCTTTCCTTCCCTTTCGCGTAGCGAAGGGGCAGAGGAGGCGTGCTCGCGAGTCATTGGCTCGCGTACCCACGAGCGGCAGCGGGCATGACCTGCGGGTTGGTTGGGGAAAGGTGCTTCTCGGCCGCCATGCAGTGCCCAGTTAGGAGCGATCCCCTCCCAACCTCCCCCTGCGCTGCGCGCAAGGGCAGGGGCAACAGCAACAGCAACAGCAACGGCGGCAGCAACGGCAACGGCAACGGCAACGGCAACGGCAACTGCAACGGCAACGGCAACGGCAACGGCAACGGCAACGGCAACGGCAGCATCCCGGTGGCGTCGGGCCCACAGGGCATCGCGCCGCTACCGGGAGACCCGTTGGAGAAGTCCTGGCACCCGACCACCGTGGCCGCTGAAGGAGAACTGCTCAGCGAGGTGACGATCCCCGGGACGATCTCCGGTTTCAAGGCTCACTCCGGATACGTCTACCTACCAGCGGCGTACTTCTCCACGCCACGGCCAGCGCTTCCGGTGATGGTTCTGCTGGCGGGGATCCCCGGGCAGCCGAAGAACTTCCTGGCCGGACTGAGCACGCAGAACGTTTACGCCGACCTCGCCAAGCAGCACGACGGCCTCGCGCCGATACTGGTTTTCCCCGACTACACCGGCGGGCTTACCGACGACCGCGGCTGTCTCGATTCTGCAGACGGCAACGTGGAGACCTATCTCACCAAGGACGTTCCGGCATTCGTCGACACCACCTTCGGTGCCACGAACGGCCCGGCCTACACCGGAATCGGAGGTTTCTCCGACGGTGGCACGTGCGCATTGATGATCGGTCTTCGCCATCCCGATGTGTACGGTCCGATTCTCGCGCTGTCGGCCGACATGGTCCCCTCGTTCGGCGGATCCGGCGGCTACGTCGCCAAGTTCCTCGATGGTGACCAGAGCAAGCTGGCCGAACACAGTCCGCTGAGCTTGCTCAGCAACGGAATGCCGCGGCCGCACTGCAGCATCTGGCTCGAGGCGGGCGATGGTGAGCCGGCCAAGCAACGCCAGACGATCCAGATGGCCGCCGCAGCGCGGGCCGCCAACATCGCGGTGCAGTTGACCACCAAGCCCGGCAAGCACAGTTTTGATTTCTGGCGCACGGCGATCTCCGATTCGGCCGAATGGGTGGCCCGGTCGCTCGGCGCGATCAGCTAACCAGGCGCCGCACTTGCTGGACGCGGGCACCGCACATCGCAGCCCAGACGATCCCAGGTGCCCACGCCTGCTCACCAGCAGGTGCCGGTGAGTCCGGCCTGGTGCGTCAGGGCCGGTGCCAGGAGGTGCCGGTGCGTCAGGGCCGGTGCGTCCGGCCCGGTGCGTCAGGGTTTCGGGAAGCGTTTGGCGACGAGGGTCTTGGGAGCGCGGCTGGCCCACGCGTCGGTGACGATCTCCTCCAACTCGTCGCGGTCGATCTCGCCGAGACGCGACTGCTGCACCAGTACTGCGTTGTAGTTCTTGAAATGGTCGATGGTGAAAAACGGCAAATTCTCGTCGCCCACCAGCGCGGCCTTGTCGGCGGCAGTAGGCGTGATGATCACAAGCAGGTCGTCGTACATCTCGCCTGTGTCGGGGTTGATCGCCGACTTGTGCGGTGCCCGGAAGAGGAGGAACCCCTTGCCGCGCACCTTGTAGGTCGGGCGATCCCCCCACGAGACGCCGAGCTCGGTATCCGGAAGCGACATTGCGATCGCATCGATGTCGGAAAACTCGGCCTTGCGTGTCATCAGCCGGCGACCACTTCGATCTCTGGCACCACTACCACCTCGGTGGTCAGCGAGTTGGCGATGAAGCACCCGTGGTGAGCCTCGTCGACGAGTTCGGCGACGCGGGCAGCGGAGACGTCGCCGCTGACCGTGATCCGTGGGCGAAGCGTTATCGCGGTGAGGCGCATCGGGGAGCTGACTGCCGGCATCAGCCCGTGGGCATCGTCGTCGTAGCGCACCACGTCGACCTTGGCGCGGGCACAGACAGCGAGAAACGACAGCAGCTGGCATGAACTGGCCGCCATCACCAGTAGCTGCTCCGGGTTGAGTACGGCGGCATCACCACCGAAGCTCGGATCGGAGGTCAAGGCAAGCGAAGGCGTGCCGGGTGCGGACACGTGGTGCTCACGGCCATACGCCTTGTAGCCGATCCCCGTTGATCCAACCCAGGCCAGCTGCGTCCGGTATTCGTGATCGTGCATCCCCAATTGTCGCACTGCCGTGTCTGGCGCGCGGACCGGCCCGTCTCGCTCCCGTCAGCCACTCCCGTCAGCCACTCCCGTCGGCCTTTCCCGTCGGCCTGTCCCGCACGTGGGCACCGCATGTCGCAGGGTGTGCGATCTGGCGCGCCTACGTCCCGGCGACCAGCGTTGCAGCGCGGTCTAAGGTGTTCGGTACCGACGGCGCTGCCGAACACCGAGATTTTTGTGACACGGTCGTCGCAGTGGGAGGGAGCGATGCACGACTTCGACGTTCGACCAGTGACCGAGGTCCGAAGTCACGACGCGCTGCCCGCCATCCGTCGTCTGGCGGTCGGGCGTGCCGACGACCCTGCGGAACGCGAGGCGGACGCGGTGGCAGATCGTGTGCTGGCCGATCTACATCGAACAGGCCAAAGCGGGGTCGGTGGCACTGGCAGCGGAACGCGCATTTGACGGGGGTCCGCGTCAGTAAGCCGCTCGCTGGTCGCAGCCGATGGTGCAGGCGAACTTCTGCGCCGGGCCTTCCGCGCCGCCACCGTTACCAAGGCGGCCGGTGCATCACTGCACAAATCGGATCGCAAGTCCAACAAAGCCGCGCTGCGCGGTTCCGCGAAGGTGCGCAGTGGCGGCATGCTCGGTACCGGGCTGAAGGTCAAGGTGCCGAACGGGGCGCAGTTGCAAGTCGACGACGACGTGGAGTCGACCGATGGGCACTACGTCCTCGGCCGGTATAACGGCACCACCGGCTACATCGGAAAGGCAAACGTCTCACCGGCTGCGTTGGGCCTCGCCGGTGGAATGCAGGACTCGACGTCTTCCACCGACAGCGGCAGATCGGCTTCTGATTCCGGACGTTCGAGCATGCCCGACCGTGTGCCGACCCCGGTCTCGCAAGATGTCGCGGACTCGGCCGAATCAGAGTCCGAGGAGCCCGACATCGGCGAGATCTTCGATCGGGCCGGTGATCTGGCCAGTGGACTCGCCACCGCACTCCAGAAGATCCACCCGATCGGCATCGATCTGCTGCTCCCCCACATCGAGGCGGCCCCGAAGTCCGAACGTGACGCCGCGTGGCAGGACAAGACCTTGATGGCAGGAGCCAAGAGAGTGCTATCGCTCGACGACTACCTGGCGCTGCTGCCCGCGCGGCGAGTGTTCAAGCAACCAACGGGCGGCGTGTTCCCGGGCGCCCAGGGGGCGCGCGATGGGCACACGTCAGCGGCCGAGGTTGACGTGCTCATCGGTAAGCACCTCGGCAAGTACGTAGCCGAGGCACAAAAGGCGGGCCGTAAGGCCGAAGGTGAGATCTCCGTGGTCGGGAACAAGGACTGGAAGATTGCGTTCGAACGACAGTGGCCTGGCGTGGATCCAGGGATGGCGAGCGCGTTCGTCGATGTCGACCAGCCGAAGCGGCACATCTGGCTGCACAAGGATCGCGGCGATCCCGGCACGGCAATCCACGAAGGGATGCACAAGTACGCCAACAACGAGATCCGCAACCGTCAGCGTGGCCTTTACCGCACGGGCATGACCCCGATCGGCATGCTCGACGAGGGTCTCACCGAATACTTCACTCGGCTCATCACGCCGCTTCTCGGCATCACCCGCTCGAGTTATCCGAACAAGCTGAAGATCGCGAAGAAGCTCGTGAGGATCGTCGGTGAGGGGATCACCGCGAAGGCCTACTTCGACGGCGACTTCGACAGCTTCATCAACGCGTATCTACGAGGGACGGGTCGAACCAAGACCCACTGGGATCACCTCTCCAGGGCGTTCGAAACTGAGAAGTACGGCGAGGCCGGCAAGATCTTGAATTCCGGCGCGGAGAGCTAGTTGTGCCGTCACTAGAGGACGAACTGGCCCGGGCGCGGGCCTTGACCTCGACCGAGTGGACCGGACTCGACCTCGTCGAGCGCAGCCCGGCGCCCAGCCCGGTCGATGTCGGTGCCATCGGTGGCTTCGGCCTGGCCCTCGCCGATCCGCCGCTTCGAGCCAGCGTCTACGTCTTCGAATCGTGGAACGGCGGCGCCGCCGCCGGTGACTGGCTGCGCGACCTCGTGGACGGCAGCCAGTACCACGCGGTCAGCGCAATCAACGGTGCTCTGCTGCTGTTCGCCGTGTCGGAGGCACCTGGCGAGGCCGGCGAACTGGCCCTCGACCACCTCGTCGGGAAGTTCCACGGAATGGAGTGAGGCGTCGGCTGACGGAGGCCGCCGTCACGGCACATCGAGCGGACGAGGGTAGTCGCCGAGAAACAGAGCGTCAGCTGTCTTCGGTCTTGTCGCCAGTCTTGTGTCGTGAGCGACGGGTGACGGCAGCGACACCGCGCCCGAACAAGGCGATCAGCTTTCCGGCAGCGTGAGTGATCCCGCGCATAACCGCCAACAGGCCACGGAAGAACCCGACCCCCGATTGTTGCTCGTCGTTCATCGTCGTGAACCCCTGTCATCTGAATGGCGTCGCCAACGCAGAAGAGCCACGTGGGTCGACAACTGAGGATGATACGGGATGGAGGTTGGCCGCTTCGGCGGCGACGTGAACCTGTACATTCGCTGGTGGGCGTGCAGCGCCGCCCCCGTCCGCGGGAAGGGCAGAGCCCGGCTGCAATCTAGTTCTGTCAACCCAAGTGCACTCCTTGGCCTGATGATGCGGACCGCAGGCGTCATGAGAGGAGGGCGCTATGCCCGAGAACCAACTCCCCGACGACCCTGACCTGGCTCAGTTGAGGCGCCAGGCCAAAGAACTGCGTCGACTCGTCAACCGCCTCACCCGCCGGCCCGGCGACGTCGGGGTTCAAGGAAGCGTCGCCGACGAGCTGCTGCGACTGGCGTGCCTGACCTACGACGGCGACGACATCGAGCGCCGCCAGCAAGCGGTGACGATGCTTGCCGAGCACCGCGAAGCTGGCCGGTCCAACATCTACACGGCTGCACTTGTCGGTGACGTCGAGACCGTGCGCCAGTTCCTCGCTGCTGACCCGACCGCGGCAGTGACCGCCGGCGGTCCGTTCCGGTGGGAGCCGCTGATGTACCTGGCCTATGCCCGCCACGACCCGCACATCGACGGTGACTCGGTCACCGCGACCGCTACGGCCCTGCTCGACGCCGGCGCTGATCCCAACGCCGGGTATCTGTGGCACGGTCTGCCGGCGGCTTTCACGGTGCTCACGGGCTTGCTCGGTGAGGGTGAGCAGGGCCCGCGTGTGCAGCCGCATCGTCGACGCGGCGGCCCGCGTCAGTGACGGCGAGGTCATCGCTGCGTTGCGGTGGCACGCCCGAACCAGCGCTCGACGTGGTCGACCGGCTGATCGCCGCCCTCGCCGTTGGCGACGCCGACGCGGCACTCGCCGCTGGTGCCAACGATCCGGCTCTGGTCGACGCGGCGCGCCAGCGGCGGCCGTCACTGATCGTCGACGCAGTTGCAGCCGGGCGTTCAGCGGCCGTCGAGTTGCTGCTCGATGTCGGCTTCGACGTCAACCAGCGCGGGCGCGCTGACCTCCCGGCGAACGGTACGTGGGAGACGCCTCTGCATGTTGCGGCGCGCGACGGCAGGCTCGACCTCGCCCAGCTACTGGTCGCCCGCGGTGCCGATCCGACGATTCGCGACGGCCGCTTCGACGCAACCCCGCTCGGATGGGCCGAACATTTCGAGCAGGCAGCAATGGTCGATCTGCTTGGTCCGCTCACGCCAACCTGACCACCGACCCACTGCCACGTCCCACTGCCAGGGCCCAGCCTCGGACGTTGCGGCAGAGACGACCTCGTCGTGGGCCACCCCTGTCCGCTCGCCCGGACCTGCGGCTGGGAGTTGCTACCGGCTTTCCTCGTCGCTCCGGGCCAACGCTGCTGAGCAGGGGTCTTGTGGTGGGCGAGGGGGGACTTGAACCCCCACATCCTTTCGAATACTGGCACCTGAAGCCAGCGCGTCTGCCATTCCGCCACTCGCCCGAGTGGAAGCACCACGCTAGCAACCTCGCAGGGTCGCCCAACACCTTCGCGTCGACCATCGATTGGATCGCCTAGGAGCACTCGAGCCGCCAGAGGGTCGCGGGGGGAGACACCGGGCGCACCTATTACCCTGGTCACATGGGGTTGCAGTCATTCGAGCGCGGTCTAGAGCGTATGGTCGAGGGCGTGTTTTCTCGCGGCTCACGCTCCAGCGTCCGACCGGTCGAACTCGGCCGCCGTCTCCTGCGCGAGATGGACGATCACCGAAGCGTCGACGTGCGCGGTCGGAGGATCGCACCCAACCAGTTCCGCTTCCAACTCAACGCCCGCGACCATGCTGCATTCGCCGACATCGACGAAGCGCTTGTCACCGAACTTGCCGAAACCGCCCGTGAATACGCCCGCAGCGAGCACTACCACTTCATGGGTCCGGTGATCATCGAGCTCGACGTGGACAACTCGCTGAAGTCCGGCCGCTTCACAGTGGAGTCACGGATGAAGGAGAGCGGCGGCGGGGTCGGAGCCGGAGCGCTGGTGCTGCCCTCGGGTGAACGAGTGCCGCTCGGCGACCACGTGATAACGATCGGTCGCCTACCGGAGTGCTCGATCCCGGTGAACGACCCCAACGTAAGCCGCCGTCACACCGAGGTGCGCCCGTCGGGCAGCGGCTTCATGCTGGTGGACCTCGGCAGCACCAACGGCACCAAGGTCAACGGCATGCGGGTGGCCGGCGAACACCTGTTGACCGACGGCGACATCGTCAGCGTAGGCAGTACTCACCTGCGCTTCGAGGCGTCGTGATCGGCCCAGCCCTGGCGACAGCCGCACAAGTCGTGACCGTCGCCGAGACCGTATGACCGATCAACTGCTGAACATCTTCAAGTACGCGCTGCTGGCGCTGCTGTATCTGTTCTTCGCGAGAGTGCTGTGGGCCGTGTGGAGCGAAGTACGCGGACCCCGTCGCGGCAAGGCGCAGGCCGCCACCATGGCCTACCAGGCTGACCCGCGGGCAACCGCAGCGCCGGGCGATCTAACGGTGGCCACCCAGCTACCGTCGGTAGTAACCCCGCAGCGCTCGCGCGGCAAGCGCGGTGCGGTCACCAAACTCGTCATCACCAACC
>JBDSMK010000460.1:0-6651 GCA_039915905.1 Ilumatobacteraceae bacterium | reverse complement strand
ATCCAGCCAAGTTGGACGCGGTGATGACCCTGTTGATCCGTGCCGAGGTACTGCGGCTGACCAACATTCGGGCCAACCAGAACCGCAAGATCGGCGACCCAGGTCCGGAAGGCTCGATCGGGAAGATGGCCTCGGCCGACTTGAACAAGGACATCTACGCCGAGGTGATGGATCTCCTCGGGGCCGACGGGATGCTTTACAAGAGCTACGAGATGATCCGCCCAGAGACCGCGATGGGTTTCGAGACGTTGCAGAAGGCGTTCCTGCGTAGTCGGGCGAATTCGATCGAGGGCGGCACCACTGAAGTGATGAAGAACATCCTCGGCGAGAGGATCCTTGGTTTGCCCGGCGACGTGCGAGTCGACCGCGACGTTCCGTGGAGCCAGGTACCCCGCAACTGAGCAAGTGAGCAGATGAGCAAGCGGGCCGTAGCAAGAGGGGCGTAGCTGCGGCCTACGTGCCTGTACCGATCACTCCGGAGGAGAGCAGCGACGCGATTTCAGATTCGCTCATGCCGCTTGCCGCCAGCACGGCAACGGTGTGCTGCCCTACGGCTGGGGCCGGTCCGCGCGGGCCGATCGCGGCGCCGCTGATGTTGATCGGCGCTGCCACGGTGCGATAGCTGCCAGCGGGGTGCTCGACGCGCGGAAACATCCCCACTGCCAGTGCTTGGCGGTCCTGCGATAGTTCAAGGATCGTTGCCGCCGGACCCCAGATCAATCCCGCCTCGTCGAAGATTGGACCCCACTGCGCCAGCGTGCGAGTGGCCATCACCTCGTCGATCATGCCGGTGAGTAGCGGCATGTTGGTGAAGCGGTCTCTCGGCGTGGAGAACCGGGGGTCGGTGAGCCAGGTCGGATCGCCAACCGTGTTGCAGAACACCGGCCACCAACGCGCCTCGGGCATGTTGAGGATGATCCAACGCCCGTCGGCGCAGGCGAATCGGTTGGCCAGCGGGGTGGTGTTGTGCAGACGGTCGCGCCTGGTGGGCTCGCGTCCGTCGATCAAAGGTGCTGACAGGTCGGTGGCCATCGTCCACGCTGCCGTGCCCAGCAGGCTGACATCTACGACCTGACCTTTGCCGGTGCGGTCCACGAGACGTAGCGCAGCGAGGATCGCTGCGACGAGAGCGAGGCCGGCAGCATGGTCACCCTGCGCAGGGCGTGCCCGTGGCGCTACCCCGCCCGGTTCGGTCGTCGAGTCGGTCACTGCGCCACGACCGAAGAACGTGGTGACGTCGAAGCCGGGGCGTCGAGCGTCGGGTCCGGTCAACCCGTAGCCGGTAAGAGTGGCATGCACCAGCCGGGGCGAGACACCGAGGAGCGTGTCGGCGTCGAGCCCGTAGCGCTGCTGACGGTGTGGCAACAGGTTGCACAGGAAGATGTCGGCGCCCCCGACGAGGCGGCGAACCACCGCGGAGCCCTCCGGCTTGTCAATCGCCACAGCGATGGACCGCTTGCCTCGGTTGTCTACAAGGAACGACGCATCGAGTTGAGGCTCCCCGTCGGCCATCTTCGGCGGGCGGATCATGTTGCGCACCACGTCACCGGTGATCGGCTCGACCTTCACCACGTCGGCGCCCATGTCGGCCATCACTGCGCCCGCACTGGGGGCGGCCATCCAACTGGTCAACTCGACGACTCGAATGCCGTCGAGCGGCCCGAGCGGCTGTGCACCGTCATCTTTCGTAGTGCTGTGCGAATCGTCGTGCGAGCGTTGCATCATCGGTTCCCTTCCGAGCCGCACAGTACGCCGTCGCTGAGTGACCTGCTCAGCCGGCGGTGCGCAGTAGAACCCCGATGAACAGTGCTGCCACAGCGAACAGACCTCCCAGCGACCCTCCGATCGCGATCATCAGCCTCGAGTTCCCAAGGGCATGGATCGCGGCGAATACCCCGGAAAGCACAGCCACGAGGATCTTCACGAGGATCGTGATCTGGTAGCTGGTGTCGGTGTTGGTGACATCCACCGCAGTGAGGTTCCAGATGCCGGTGGCGAACAGTACGGCGAACGCCGGCCAGGCGATCTTGGCGAACGTTCGGCCTGCGGCACGGGTGGCCTCCGGCGAGATCCGCCGCAACGTGGGGATCAGTCCGGCAACAGAGAGTTGTCCGCCGACCCAGATTGTTGCGGCGAACGTGTGAATGAACAGTCGAACGGTAGCGGCGGACGGCGAGAGCACCGCTCGAGGCTACGGCCGGAGATGTCGGCTGGCTCGCCCGCTGTTGCGCACGTGTGCCGGCGGCAGCGGCTAGTCGGCAAGCGCAGCGAGTACGTCGCTGGCCGCCAAGGTGTGATCGTCATGGTCGAACGACGCTTCCAGGCTTGCCCCGAGCAGCACCCCTGCCGCCGCCCCCACAGCAGCCTGCAGTTCACGGATGTTGCGCGGTGGTGGAAAGTACTCGTCCTCCTCGGTGACCTGCACCAGTTCGACGCCGTTCACCGGTGCCAGACGGCTGATGATTGCCTCGACCAACTCCTCCGGCGCCGACGCGCCTGCCGTCACCCCGACAACACCGTGAAGGTCGTCGGGTAGTTCGTCGACGTGGTTCAGTCGGAGGACCCGCGACGCGCCGCTGCCGATGGCCAACTTCTCCAAGGCCCGTGTGTTCGACGAGTTCGAAGAGCCGATGACGATGATCGCGTCGCACCGTGAGGCCATCGCCATCAATGCCGACTGCCGATTGGTGGTGGCGAAGCACAGATCACTGCGACCAGGGGTCCATGCCTGCGGATAGCGCTGCTTGACGGCGACTGCGACATCCTGCCAATCGCGGTGTGAGAGCGTGGTTTGCGCCAACAATGCGACCGGGCCGTCGAACTGGGGGAGCGCCGCGACCTCGGCCACCGATTCCACCCTGGTGATGGAGCGCGGTGCCACGGCCATCGTGCCGACGGCTTCCTCGTGACCTTCATGGCCGATGTAGACGATGTTGTAACCGCGCTTGGCGCGGACCTTCACCTCGTGGTGCACCTTCGTGACCAGCGGACACACCGAATCGACGACGTAGCTGCCGCGGGCCCTCGCCGCCGCCACCACCTCAGGAGCCGATCCATGGGCGGAGAGCATTATCGGGCTGCCCTCCGGCACGTCTGTGATGTCGTCGACGAAGATCACGCCCTGGGCCTGGAACCGCTCGACGACGATCCGGTTGTGCACGATCTCGTGGTAGCAGTAGACCGGCGGTTCGAAGCTGCGGACCATCCAGGCGAGCGCCTTGATGGCCATCTCCACTCCGGCGCAGAAGCCCCTGGGCTCGGCCAGAAGCACACGGTCCACCGTCACAGTCACCAGGCTACCGGCGCGCCGCAGCGGTAGCCTGAGAGCCTCATGTCCGCAGCGATGCAGCACCGGCCCACCGTGGTCAGCGTGGCCGCCGGCTCCGCTGCGGCGTTGTCGGGGGTCTGCCCTGGCGACGAGATCGTCGCGATCAACGGCTCGATGCCGCGCGACATCATTGAGTGGCGATTCGCTGCCGACGACGCTGAAGTGGAACTCGACGTGCGCCGCGGTGGTCTTGACCTGTCGTTGGCGATCAGCAAGCGGGCCGGTGAACCGCTTGGCGCCGAGGTCTCGAGCGCGCTGTTCGACCGGGTCCGCACCTGCGACAACCATTGCGAGTTCTGCTTCATCTACCAGCTTCCCCAGGGGATGCGCCGCAGCCTGTACCTCAAGGACGACGACTATCGGTTGAGCTTCCTGTACGGCAACTTCACCACGTTGACCCGCTTCACCGAGGCCGATCTCGAACGGGTGATCACCGAGCGACTGTCGCCGTTGAACGTCAGCATTCACGCCACGGATCCCGAGGTGCGGGCGCGGATGTTGAAGAACCCGCGCGGCGGGATGAGCTTGCGTTGGCTGCGGGCTCTGCTGGACAACGACATCACTGTGCGCGGCCAGCTGGTGCTTTGCCCTGGAGTCAACGACGGCGAGGTCTTCGACCGAACGATGGCGGGAGTGCTCGATCAGTACCCGGAACTCGAATCCGTGGCGGTGGTGCCGTTAGGGCTCAGCAAGTTCAACACCGAGTCGGCGATGCGGTTGCACACCCTGGATGAGGCCGCCGCGATGGTCGCCGCGATCGAGGACTGGCAGGAGGTCTTCCTGCGGATCCTTGGGCGGCGGATGGTGTTCGCTGCCGACGAGTACTACCTGATGGCCGGCCAGCCGTTTCCCGCAGCGGATCACTACGAGGGTTTCAAGATGCACGAGGACGGCATCGGCATGGCTCGTACGTTCGAGCTCGAGTTCAGCGGTGAAGTCAGCGAACCGACCGGTTCACAGAGCGGGTTCTTCGCCTGGGTCGATGGTGCGCCGGCTGCCGGCTACCGCGCCCCTCGCAACCCGGCCGGCGACACCGGCATGCGCTCGGGTGGTTCGTCGACGACTTCACCGGTCGAGGTGCAGATTTCCACGACGCCCGGCTCGCTCGCGGATCTCGGCGGCCGCAGGCCGGATGTCGGCGGCCGGAGGCCGGATGTCGGCGGCCGGAGGCCGATCGCGATCCTCACCGGGGAGTTCGGTGCGAGGGTTTTGGCGCCGCTGATCGAGACGCTTCGTCGCGACGACGTGCGAATCGTCACCGTGGTCAACGATTTCTTCGGCGGCAACACGTCTGTCACCGGGCTGATGGTTGGCGAGGACCTCACTCGTGTGCTCAGTGGCGAACCGCACGGCCATCGCTACCTGCTGCCTGACGTGTGTCTGTCCGAAGGCCGGTTCCTCGACGGCACATCGGTCGCCGATCTGCCGCGGCCGGTCGAAGTGATCGCCACCGACGGCATCGCCCTGCGCCGGGCACTGGAGACAGCGACATGACGATTCCCACGGTGGTAGTTGTCGGACGTCCGAATGTTGGCAAGAGCACCCTGTTCAACCGCATCGTCGGTTCGCAGGTAGCCATCGTCGAGAACCGCCCTGGGGTCACTCGCGACCGCAACGAGGCAGAAGCGGAATGGCTCGGCAACAGCTTCACCGTGGTCGACACAGGGGGCTGGTTGCCCACCGGAAGCACCCTCGACGCCAAGGTCAGCAGGCAGGTGGAGGCCGCAGTCCGCGCCGCCGACGTGGTGCTGTTCGTGGTTGATGCCAGTACGGGGCTCACCGAAGACGACGAGTCACTGGCCACGTGGCTGCGCAAGGCAGATGCGCATGTGCTGCTGGTGTCGAACAAGAGCGACAACGAGCGGCGTGAGAACGATCGCTGGGGGTTCCTTGCTCTCGGCCTCGGCGATCCGATGCCGGTGAGCGCGTTGCACGGTCGTCGCGCCGGCGACCTGCTCGATGAGGTGATCGCCAGGTTCCCTGCCGGTGATACTTCGGACAACGATGCGCCGGAGATCGAGATCGCCGTCGACGAGAATGGTGAGCCGTTGTGGAAGCCGGGCGACAAGGCACCACCGCGGGTGGCCATCGTCGGGCGGCCCAACGTCGGCAAGAGCACGCTGTTCAACCGTCTGGTCGGCGAGGACCGCTCCGTGGTGCATGACATGGCCGGAACGACCCGCGATGCGATCGACACGTTGGTGGAGACCCCCGATGGTCCGATCGTGTTCGTCGACACCGCCGGGATGCGTCGGCGGAGCCGGATCGACGACTCGGCGGAGTACTACTCGTTCGTGCGGGCGCTGCGCGCGATCGATGATTGCGACATCGTCTTGCTGGTGATCGACGCCACCGAGGGAGTCACCAGCCAGGACCAACGGCTTGCCGAGCGGGTAGACGCGGCCGGGTGCCCGATCGTGGTGATGCTCAACAAGTGGGAACTGATCGAGGATCCGGAGAAGCGGTTAGAGGTTCAGGCTGACTTGGATCGCAAGTTGTACTTCGTGGGTGATGCGCCGGTGCTGAAGATCTCGGCACTCACCGGCAAGGGAGTGCATAAGCTTCGTCCGGTGTTGCAAGAGGCCATCGAGCAGTACCACCGCCGTGTTCCCACCCGCGATGTGAACAGGGTGATCGCCGACGCTCAGCAACGTCAGCCTGCCGGCCATGGGGTGAAGGTGCTGTATGCGTTGCAGGGCGCCACCGACCCACCGACGTTCACGCTGTTCGTCAACCGTGAGCTGCCGCACACGTATCTGCGGTACCTCGAGCGCAGCATTCGTGAGGCGTTCAAATTCGGGGCCACGCCGTTGAAGCTGAGAGTCCGGAAGCGCTCGGAGTAACGATGCCGTGGTGCGAGGATTGCGCGAAGTACTGGGCGCCTTCGACGATGAACGAGGATGGCTCGTGCCCGACGTGCGGGCGCAGCCTGGAACGCACCAAGGCGGAGACTCAACGGATCACCTCGCGCAACGTTCGTAAGCGCAAGCCGGCCACCGACGCGGAGCTTGGCGCAGCGGGCGGCCCTGACGATCCAGGCGATGGTTCCGGCGATGATTCTGGCGGCGAGGCCGGCGACGAGGACCTGAAGACCCCGTGGCACTTCAAGCTTCTGATGGTCCTGCTGGCGCTGTATCTCACGTGGCGGCTCGTGCAGCTGTTCATGTGACGCGCGCCGTCGCCGTCGCCATCGTTCTCGCAGCCGGAGTCGGAGTCGGAGTTGGAGTCGCGACGGTTGCCGCCCGTACCGATAGGCTCGGCTCTCGGTCATACGGGCTGTAGCGCAGCTTGGTTAGCGCACTTGTCTGGGGGACAAGGGGTCG
>JBDSMK010000449.1:0-3181 GCA_039915905.1 Ilumatobacteraceae bacterium | reverse complement strand
CGCAGGCGCCACCGATCGATCACGACGGGCGCGACGGTGATGACGGCAAACGCGACAACGATTGGGATCGAGAGCTGCCAATGTGCACGCCAATCCCAGCTGTCGAGCGGGTCGCGACCGACGAGCGGTGCCGCGCCGAGTTTGATCTCGGGCGAACGACGTTGCAGCCGCCGACCCCACACGACACTCCAACCGACGAGGCCCACGGCCGCTGCGAAAACCAGCACAGTGGACGCCTGTCGGATGCGGCGCCTTGTCAGGCGAAGCGCTTTCGATCGCGGAACCACATCACGCCTCCGCCGACAGCGAACATCGCCCAGAAAGCCGCGTTGGGACTGGAGCCGATGATGGCCGGCGCTCCGGCGGAGACGTTGTTCCAGTTCTCCCGGAGTAGTGCAACGACTGCCATCACCGTGAAGCCGCCGGCGGCGACGAGTCCAGCAAGGCGTATCCGCGCGGCGACGATCAGGGCGGCCCCGAAGGCGATCGTCAGCACTGCGGCGAGCCCGTTGAACCACAGCAGCTTGAGTTCCATTTTGGCGTAGCCGAACATGGCGACGTGACGGGTAGCGAAGTCGACGTCGCGGGCGAGGAACCATCCGATCGCTCCGACGACCACTGCGATCGCGCCGAGGACGACGAAGGCCCGATCTCGGGCTGAACGTGGGCCGGCCAGAGCCGTGTCGATGCTTGGTACATGCTCGCTGGAGGGCATCGCAAAGAGCATCAGGTGCAAGAAGAAGATCAGGATGTAGCTCCAGGGCCATTCGTCGTTCCGGTAGGCGACAGACAGAAAGATCGGAATGGCGTTGAACGCGCCGATGAGCGCAACCAGCCGTGTGCGGTAGCCGATCAGCAGCAGCGCCGCGATCGTGCCGTCGGTCAGGATCACTATCCAACCGAAGAGTTGTAAGTGGGGCAGGATCAGGTGCTCAGTGATCGACTTCCAAACACCCACGACGGGGTCGTCGACCGCAGATCGGGTGTACTTGTAGAGCCCGCCCCCGGTGTCTCTACCGAAGTTGGGGGCAACCTTCCAGTGCAGGTCGGCCAGCCACAGAAGCCCGGCAGCGATTCGTGCCGCGGCCACCACGGAGTGGCGCGTCCGTGTGTCGATTACATCGAGCCGTTCCCGTCGCGTCGCGGGCCGGATCGTTTGTTCGAGTTCCACGATGGGGCCCCCTTGGTGCGGTGTGCGTCGATCATGACAGGGGTTCACCGTGCTGCCATCCATGTTGTGCGAATGTTTCGATTTGTAGATCAGCACCGTCGCCTTGGTGACGTTACGGTCCGGTCCGTGAAGCCGCGAGGGGACAGTCCGGTCGGGGTGATCGGTGGATCGGGTTTCTACGAGTTCTTGTCCGATGCCGAAGAGATCGATGTGTCGACGCCGTTCGGACCGCCATCGGGACCCGTCCTGGTAGGGGCGCTCGACAATCGGCGTGTCGCCTTCCTGCCTCGCCATGGGCGCGATCATCGTTTCGCCGCGCATCGGGTTCCGTACCGGGCGAACCTTTGGGCGTTGCACTCGTTGGGCGTCGCCTCGATCATCGCACTGTGCTCAGTTGGGTCGCTTCAGGACGACATTCGGCCGGGCCAGTTCGTCGTCGTCGATCAGGTCGTCGACAGGACCTGGGGTCGCCCCGACACGTTCCATGACGCAGGCGGTCCGAGCGATCAACCGGGCACCGCCGGGCCGGTGCATCACCAGTCGTTCGCCGAGCCCTATGACGCCGGCTTGCGTGCCCGCATCGTTGAGGTCGCGCGCAACGCCGGCATTGACGTCATCGACGGTGCGACGATGGTCGTGATCAACGGGCCGCGCTTCTCGTCACGAGCGGAGAGCCTGTGGTTCCGGCAGGTGGGTTGGAACGTCGTCAGCATGACCGGTTACCCCGAAGCGGTGCTCGCCGCCGAATTGGGAGTCCGCTTCGCCGCGGTGGCTCTGGTGACCGACTACGACGCGGGTGTCGGTGGCCACGAGTCCGTCACGATGGATGCAGTTTTTGCGGTGATGCGCTCGAACGTCGCCCGTGTACAGGACCTGATCCGAGCCGTGATCACGACCTTACCCGACGACCTTGTCAGCAAGTCATGAGAGCCCGCGCGATTGCGACCACCTCGGACTCAGTTTCGGCTTTCTCGGAGTGGTGCAACGGAGAAGTCGCTCATCCCAATGTCGAACGGTACAGCGGCTGTGAATCCGAGAATCCGTGCCGCATGAGTCGGATCGGCGAAGACGTGGCGGATGTCGCCGAGTCGGTAACCACCGACGACTCGTGGGGCGGGTGCGCCGTCGGGGCGGAGCGCGTCGGCCATGTCGAGCACGGTTCGTGGGGTGCCGGTGCACACGTTGAACGCACCGGGCGAGGCTCGAGGATTGGTCAGTGCCAGCACGTTGGCTCTGGCGACATCGGTGACATGCACGAAGTCGCGTCGTTGCCCTCCATCTTCGAACACGAGCGGGCTCTCGCCACGCTCGTACGCGCTCCGAAAGATGCTGGCAACACCCGCGTACGGGGTGTCGCGCGGCATCCGCGGCCCATACACGTTGTGATAGCGCAGAGCAGTGACGGTTGCCGCCGGATGTTCCCTGGCAAAGGCGTTGCACAGTCCTTCCTGGGCAAGTTTGGTGGTGGCATACACGTTGCGAGGATCAAGCCAGTGATCCTCCGGCACCGGCTCTGGGACCAACGCCCGGCCACAGATCGGACAGGCGGGCTCGTAGCGACCAGCTTCGAGATCGTCGCGGCTCCGTGGACCTGGTCGCACCATTCCGTCGACGGGGCAGCGATACCTGCCTTCGCCGTACACGACCATGCTCGACGCGAGCACGATCCGACCGGCGAACCGAGCGTGATGCAAGGCGGACAGCATCGTCGCAGTGCCGGCGAGATTGCGCCCGACGTACTCCTCGACGTCTGCGAAGTCGACTCCGAGTCCAACCTTGGCTGCTTGATGGCAGATCGCATCTGCACCGCCAAGGATCTCGGACCACAAGTCGCGATCGCGAACGTCTGCCCACCGGTAGAGGGCCGCCGTCGCCAGACCAATCGGCTCACCATGGTGTGCTGTCGGGTCGAGATCGTCGACCACGACCACGTCATGGCCGAGGGCAAGAAGCTGATCGACGATGTGCGACCCGATGAAGCCCGCACCGCCGGTGACGATGATCCTCATA
>JBDSMK010000446.1:0-4062 GCA_039915905.1 Ilumatobacteraceae bacterium | reverse complement strand
CAGAGCGAACACCGCCTCGTACAGCGCGACGTCCACCTCCTGGCCGCGGCCGCTGCGTTGACGCTCGACAAGTGCAGCCAATGTGCCGATGACGGCGAACATCGCGGCCAGCGAGTCGCCAAGGCTGACCCCGCAGCGCGACGACGGGCGGTCTGGGCTGCCTGTGGTGTGGCGGATGCCGCCCATCGCCTCGCCGATGCTGCCGAAGCCGGCCTCCCCGGCACGTGGTCCGGTCTGACCGAAGCCGGAGATGTGAACCATCACCAGCCCGGGGTTGGCGACCCTCAACGAGTCGTAGTCCAGCTTCCATTCGGTCAGCCGGCCAGGACGGAAGTTCTCAACTATCACGTCGGCGGTTGCAGCAAGCCGCCTGACCAAGTCGCGTCCGGCCTGGAGGCGCAGATCGATCGCCACCGACTGCTTGTTGCGCGCGATGCTCGGCCACCACAGACTCTCGCCGTCGAGCACGACACCCCAACGGCGCATAGGGTCGCCGTCGCCGGGAGTTTCGAGCTTGATCACCTCGGCGCCGTAGTCGCCGAGCAGTTGCCCGGCAAACGGCCCGGCGATGAAGCTGCCGAGTTCCAGCACCCTGATTCCAGCGAGAGGGCCGAAGCCTGGCATCGTTGTCAATTCCTCAGGCCAATGCCTGGACTGCCAACGCCGGCTGACGCGCAGGGGGAAGGTTGTCGTAGAGGTCGGCCACCAACTCACCGCGCAGCTTGGCGCACGCCGGATCATTCCACCGGTTGATGAACTGGTGGGGGTCGTCGCCAAGGTGATACAGCTCGCCCTCCGTTCCGTCGTAGACGATCTTCTCCACCGGGTCTGTCATGCCGTACTGGCTGTAGATGAGCGCCATCGGCAGTCCTTCGTCGGGCGTAGACGGCTCATACGCCGTGCACATCCAACCGTCACGCACGATGGTGCGGAAGTGGTAGCCGGTATCCAGCTGGCTGTCCCACTCGGTGATCGCCCGCACGCGGTCTGACCCAGCAGACGTCGGCAACGGCGAGCCATCCATCCAGTCCGGCACCGGGACGCCGGCAATCGCACAGAACGTCGGCGCCAGATCCAGCTGCCCGACTGGCTCGGTGACCACGGCCGGCGTGATCCCGGCCGATGGCGCCGGACGCCACACGTAAGGCAGCCGCATCAACGAATCAGTGTGGTACGGACCCTTGTACAGCAATCCGTAATCACCTTGGAACTCACCATGATCGGCTGTGTAGAACACATCGGTATCCGCATCCCATCCACGTTCGCCGATGCGCTTGAGGACCCGACCGCACGCCTCGTCGATCAGCTCGTTCTCGATGTGAATCAACGCCAGCACCTCGCGGAACTGATCGTGAGTCATCGAGGCCGGAACGAAGTTGCCAGGTGCAGCATCCACGTTACCGATACGGCCCTCGTACCAAGCGAGCCAATGAGCAGGCTTGTTGCCGAGGATCTCGCGGATCTTTGCGTCAGAACCAGGGTGCCCAGCGGGCAGGTCCAGATCGCGCCAGTTCACCCTGTAACGCTCGGAACCGGGCGGATCCCACGGATGGTGAGGGTCGGGGAAGCTCATCCAGCAGAACCAGTCGTCGTCGGCACTCAGCGAGTCGAGCCAGGCGACTACGCGGTCGGCGATCCAATCGGTGTGGTACAGCTCACGCGGCACCGGGTTGTAGGAGATCTCTGGAGCGCCGGTCTCGCCAGTTGGCTTGTTGGAGAAGATCTTGGCAAAGCCGCCACGCTCGTCGGGATGGTTGTCCTTCATGAAGGTCGCGTAATGCGACGCGCCGAACGCTCCATGGGTGCAGAACTCGACGTGCTCGAATCCGCGGTACGGCCCGGTGCTCCCTTCAGCGGCCAGTTGGTTCTCCGTCCACAAGCGCTTTGGATCGGCGATCGGCTCGAAGTGTGCCTTTCCCAGTAGCGCAGTGCGGTATCCCGCGCCGGCCAGTACGGCAGCGATGCTCGGAGCGTCCACCGGAAGCGGGATGCCGTTGGCGATCACCCCGTGAGTGCGTACGTACTGACCGGTGAGGATCGTGGAACGAGCCGGCATGCAAACCGTGTTCTGGCAGTAGCCGCGTTCGAACCGAACCCCGGTGGCAGCCAACTTGTCAGCCACCGGCGTCCGGGCGATTTGCCCGCCGTTGCAACCGAGCGCGTCGTAACGCTGTTGATCAGTGGTGATGAGCAGAATCTTGCGGCCCATGATGGTCAGCCTTCCTTGACGCCCAGGCCGCGAGGGTCAGGGGGCGAGGTGTATGAGATGCGCGGTCCGATGACTTTCGGCGAGTACGCAACGGTGCGGAAGCCCTGGGCCAGGGTGATCACGATGCCCTGCTCGGAGACGGCGGTTGTGAGTGCCGAATACGCAGCTCCTTGTGCAGCGTCGCCCTCGGCTGTGGCCGCTGTTTGCACCAACTTGGTGAGAGCCGGATCGTCAGGCGCAAACGGGTTGTACGGGCCGCCGGGGGTCAACACCTGCTCGAAGAACGTGTAGGGGCTGCCCAACGGCATGAGCATCACGGACGCTCCGTACTTCTTCGTCTGGAAGGCTGCGGTGAGGTTGGACGGCAAGGTCACGATGTTGGCCTTTATTCCGATGTCGGCGAGTGATCCGGAAACTGCTTCTGCCATGCTCTGGAACGGGGCGATGGTCGGCAGATCGAAACTGAAACCGTTCGGGTAGCCGGCGTCGGTGAGCAACTGCTTGGCCTTGGCCACGTCGAGGCCGTAGGCGTTCTCGGCCGTGTCAGAGTATGCGTCGCTGGGCTTGGCGAAGAACGAGCCACCGGCTTGTCCTCCACGATCGAACAGGATGCTCTTGACGATCGCCTTGCGGTCGATGGAATACGCCATTGCCTGACGGACACGCACGTCCTTGAACGCTGGAACCACGACACCGTCGCGGTCGAAGATGAACAGACCCCACGGCAGCGTCGGAGACTTGGCCATCTCCAAGCCGGCCTTCTCGGCAGCAACGATCTGAGCAGCCGAGACCAGGGCGGCCTCAACTTGGCCGGTGCTGAGCGCGTTGAGCAAGGCGGTGGGATCGGCAAGTGCCCGAATCTCGACCTTGTCGACGAGTTGAACCGACGGATCCCAGTAGTTCGGGTTCTTGGTGTACACAGCCTTCTCGCCCTCTACCGAGGAACTTGGATCGAACATCCACGGGCCGGTGCCGACTGGAGCGCGATCAAGGCCCGGCGCGTCGAACGCCTTCGGGCTGAGCATCTCGCCAGGGATCCCGGAGAGGTCGGAGATGATCGACGGCCGCGGCTTGACGAGGTTGATGGTCACCGTGGCCGGGTCGACGACGGTGACGCTGTCGATTGCGTTGAACACCTGAGCCATCGGCCCCTTGGCTGCCTTACCGCGGTCGAGGTTTCCCTTCACTGCGGCGGCATCGAAGGCCGTGCCATCGGTGAACTTCACATCGGTGCGCAACTTCAGGGTAAGGGTGGTGCCTTTGAGATCCCAGGAGGTTGCCAACGCCGGGACGAACTTGTTGAAGTCGATCTGACGGATCAGCGGGTCGTATACGGGGCGAAGGTAGCCGGCCTGCGGGAAGTTGGCCTTGGCAGGATCAAAGGTGACCACCGGCGATACGTCGGCAAACACCAAGGTGCCACCGGTGACCTTGCCGGGAGAAGTAGATCCCCCGCTGTCAACCGGCGCGACGCTTGACCCGCTGACTGCTGTGGACGCTGTGGACGCTGTGCCGGCGTCAGAGCTTGGTGTTTTGGACGAACTGCTGCCGCACGCGGCGGCAACCAGTCCCATCGCAATGACCATGCTGGCCATGGTCCGTTTGAATTTCACGTAAGGGCTCCCTGGTGAGTGATTGCATACAGGATTGCAAATTGCCGGGCCAAACTGCCCAACCTGATCGTGCGATGGTAGCAGATTGCACACAATCTGTCTAGTACCTACGATGAGAAATGTGCATCAGCAACCTCCCTTCGCCACGCTCGCCGACAGTGCCAGATATTGGGCCCGGCACGACCCGGATGCCCCTGCGCTCACGGTGCCCGGCGCTAACGACGACATCGCCGACGAAAC
>JBDSMK010000376.1:0-4807 GCA_039915905.1 Ilumatobacteraceae bacterium | reverse complement strand
CGAGGCCCGGGTCGAGGATCGCCCGTCTCGCTTCCATTGGCGCACCCGCTCCGCTCTCACCGCCGCGCAGGTCCTTGAGGTGGTTGACCACCGCAGACTCGGCTTCCAGTTCTACTTCGACAGCGCTCATTGACATGCCTCGCAGCTCTCTGGGTTGGCCAACGAGCAGGCCACAGCCACGTCGTCGGTTGGCATCTGCTGAACCGGCGTCTGGTCGATGCTGGTCTGGTCGATGCCGGTCTGCTCGATGCTGGCCTGCTCGATGGTGGTCTGCTTGATGCGTGTCGCCGGTCTGGAACGCAGGTAGTAGGTGGATTTCAGCCCTTGCTTCCAGGCATGTAGGTACATCGAGGAGACCTTGCCGATGGTCGGTGATTCCATGAACAAGTTCAACGACTGGCTCTGGTCGATGAACGCGCCGCGATCGGCGGCCATGTCGATCAGCGAACGCATCGGCAGTTCCCATGCGGTGCGATAGAGCAGCTTGACGTCGTCGGGGAGAACGTCGATGTCTTGCACGGAGCCTTCAGCACGCTTGATCGCGTCGCGCACCTCGTCGTTCCACAACCCCCGCGCCTGGAGGTCACGCACCAGGTAGGTGTTGATCTGCATGAACTCACCCGACAGGGTCTCGCGCTTGAACATGTTGGAGATCTGCGGCTCGATGCACTCGTACGCGCCGGCGATCGAGGCGATCGTCGCCGTAGGGGCGATGGCGATCAGAAGAGAGTTGCGCAATCCGTGAGTGGCGATCCTCTGGCGCAGCGGTTGCCAGCGCGCCGGATCGGTGGGCTGCACCCCCCACAGATCGAACTGGAGGTGGCCGGCCGCGGCGCGAGTGGCCGCGAACGCGCTGTGGGCGCCGTTCGTTTCGGCGAGCTCCGTGGATGCCCACAGTGCGTGGAAGTAGATCTCCTCCTGTATCTGCCTGGACAACTGCCTTGCCGCCGGCGAGTCGAACGGCAGGCGCATGCGGAACAGCACGTCTTGCAGACCCATCACCCCGAGGCCCACGGGGCGCCAGCGGCTGTTCGACGCGGCGGCTTCATCGGTGGGATAGAAGTTGATGTCCACCACCCGGTCGAGGTAGCGAACAGCGGTTCGGGTCACTTCGCCAAGGCGTGAGAAGTCGAACGACGCGTTGCCGTGCTCGTCGGCAACGACGAACCGTCCGAGGTTGATCGATCCGAGGTTGCAGACAGCCGTTTCGGCGGCGCTCGTCACCTCGAGGATCTCGGTGCACAAGTTGGAGAGGTGGACCGTGCCCTCTACCCCGGTCTGGTTGCAACGCAGATTGGACGGGTCCTTGAACGTCATCCACCCGTTGCCGGTCTGGGCCAGGGTGCGCATCATCCGCGCATACAACTGACGGGCAGGTATCTGGCGTTCGTAGAGATGCCGACTCTCGGCCTCCACGTAGGCCCGCTCGAACTCCTCGCCGTACAGGTCGGTGAGATGTGGCACCTTCTTGGGGTCGAACAGTGACCACGTCCAGTCCTTTTCGACGCGCGACATGAACAGGTCCGGTACCCAGTTGGCGAGGTTGAGGTTGTGGGTGCGACGCGATTCGTCGCCGGTGTTGTCGCGCAGTTCGAGGAACTCCTCGATGTCGGCATGCCACGTCTCCAGGTAGACGCAGGCGGCTCCCTTGCGCTTGCCACCCTGGTTGACCGCCGACACTGAGGAATCCAAGGTCTTCAACCACGGCACGATCCCGTTGGACAGTCCGTTGGTGCCGCGGATCAATGAACCACGGCTGCGCACTCGGTGGAAGGCCAGCCCGATGCCGCCCGCGAACTTCGACAGTCGGGCGACGTCCTTGTAGCGGTCGTAGATGTTCTCCAGCGTGTCCTCGGGCGAGTCCAGCAGGTAGCAGCTGCTCATCTGCGGGTGGGTGGTGCCGCTGTTGAACAGCGTCGGTGTAGCCGGTAGGTAGTCCAGCGCGGAGATCAGCTGGTACAACTCGATGGCCTCCTCGGCGGTGGTCGCCAGGCCACAGGCAACACGCAAGAAGAAGTACTGCGGCGTCTCGATCACCAACCGCCGATCTGGATCACGCAGCAGGTAGCGGTCGTACACGGTGCGCAGCCCGAAGTACTCGAACAGCCAGTCGCGGTCGGTCTCGACTGCCTCGTTGAGCTTGCGGGCGTTGAGGCTGACCAGCTCCGCGGTGCCATTGGCGATCAGACCGGCAAGGCGGCCCGCCTCTATCGACTGCGAGAACGAATGGATATTCTGGTTGGCCACCTCCTTTTGCACGAAAGTGGCCAGCAGCCGTGCCCCAAGGCGGCTGTAGTTCGGCTCCAGGCTGACCAGCGCGGCCGATGTACGGATGCTCAGTTCGTCGAGCTCCATCGTGGAGGCGCCGTCACACAACCCGCTGATGGTGCGGGTAGCGACACGCATCGGATCGACACCGTCGAGGCCTCGAGCCGCCCGGCTGACGGCCCGGACGATCTTGTTGAGGTCCACCGGCTCCAGACCGCCGTTGCGCTTGCGTACCCGCATCGGGCTGTGCAGGCCGAGGGGAGTCTCGTCCGGAACCGCTCGGCCGGCGTCCGGCGAGGTTGTGTGGGGGTCGTCGATCAGCGTCATGGGTTCCTCCGCTTTCACCGACACCACAAGATGTGGGTGCCGTACACCTGCGATCGAGCACTACCAACCCAGATGTTGTGGTCATGTCAAACTACACCCATGGAATTACACTTGTGCAAGTCCCAATTCGTGATCACCGTGGAACTCAACCTCGCGGTTCGGCGACCTGCCGTGTAGGGCGGGCCGATCGCACCGCACAGCACCCAACCGATGCCGACCACCACCGTCCAAACCTTCACAGCGCTGTTGACCGTGATGGTCATCGCCTTCACTGCGGTCGTCATCGGCTGCCGGGTGGTGGCTGGCCGTTCGGCCACGGCTACCGCCGTGCTCGACGCCATTGCCCCGATAGCCGACGGCCTCGGTGCGGCCATCGCCGCTGGGTGCATGGCCGGCAGCCTGTACTTCTCGGAAGTTGCGCACTACCTGCCGTGCACGTTGTGCTGGTACCAGAGGATCGCGATGTACCCGCTGGCCGTGATCCTGACGATCGCTGCCTTCCGCCGCGACCACGGGATGAGGCTCTACGTGGTCGCGATCGCAGCGCTAGGCGCGATGGTGTCCACCTACCACTGGTTCCTCGAACGGTTTCCCAGCCTCGACTCCGGCGCCTGCTCGGCGTCGATACCCTGCGAGTTCATCTGGTTCGAGAAGTTCGGCTTCGTCACCTTGCCACTGATGGCTTTCACCGGCTTCGCCGCGATCATCAACCTGGTGACGCTCGACCGTCCGCGTAATGCGGCATTCAACGAGGAGATCTGAGATGGCCACCAACAACAAGCGGCCGGCACGCGCCACCCCGACGCCCGTACCGACCAATCCGGGCGGCAGGTCGCGCAGCACCTGGATCGCGATCATCGGCGTGCTCGCCCTGATCGCCCTTGCCGCAGTGATCGCCATTGTCTCCACCGGCGACGACAGCAACTCCACCGCACGACAGCCCACCGTCAGCACTGGAAGCACCGGCGGCACAGGCAGCACCGGCAGCAGCCCCGCGGCGATCGAAGAGACCCGGCCGGTCACCGTCACCGGAACGGCACTGCCGAGCTTCCCCGAGAGCGGCACCGATCCAGCACTCGGCGTGGTGGCCCCTACGGTTGCAGGCGCGAGCTTCGACGGCGCCCCCGTTTCGATTCAGCCGGGTCAGCCGACACTGGTCGTGTTCCTTGCCCACTGGTGCCCCCACTGCCAACGCGAGATGCCACTGCTGGTCAAGTGGAACAGCGCCGGCCAAGTGCCAGCCGGGCTGCAGGTGATCGGGGTGGCCACAAGCACCACCAGCGACCGACCCAACTACCCGCCGTCGAAGTGGCTGCGCAACGGCGGCTGGCCGTGGCCGATGATGGCCGACAGTAGTGATACGGCGGCGGGAGTGGCATTTGGGCTGACCAGCTTCCCCTACTTCGTGATGCTCGACAAGGCGGGCAAGGTGCTGTGGCGCACCAGCGGGGAAATCGAGATCACAGCGCTCACCAAGATGATCACCGACTCGCTGGCGGCCGGTTGAGGGCTGGCGGCCGGCGTACGCAGGTCGCCGTCAGCCGGCCTCGCGCGAGCGCTCCACGATCGTCAACGACGGTGGCGTCGGCCGGCGACGCTGGGTCCGCCCCCCACTGTGCCGAGCCGGCACCGCAAGCCACCACAGCAATCCGACGCTGAGCACCTCCGGTAGATGCCCCGTCTCGCCGATCAGCGGGACCCTCCCGCTGGCCAGGTCGACCACAGCGGTTATCAGCAACGCCCCGGCGAGAACACAGGCCACCGGCAGCATCGCCCTGGCTCGCGCCGGGCGCACCACCACCACCAACAGGGCGACCCCGTAGGCAACGGTGAATGCGCCAAGGTGGCGGGCGGCGTGGGCCGCGGTCTGCTGCTCGCTGCCGAGCACCAACGCAGGGATCGAGAACACGATTATCTCGGCCGCGATCACCGCCAGTGCGGCGCGCACCACGCTCCAACGTCCGGCGCGGTCCAGAACGGCTGCCAGCTTGGTGACCCGCGGAGCCAGATCCGGCATAGTCGCAGCGACATGGACGACGCTGCCGCGACGATCGTGTTAGGCGAACAGTTTGAACTCGCGGCACGATTCGCAGCGCGCCAGGTGCGCATCGACTAGCCGGGGGTCGAGTCCCGGGTCCTCGTCATCGACGATCGCGGAGATCGCCTCGAGCCACCGGTCGCATGTCATTGCGTTCCGGTCGCTGGCGGGTCG
>JBDSMK010000355.1:0-2799 GCA_039915905.1 Ilumatobacteraceae bacterium | reverse complement strand
ACCGCACCCATTTGGCCAAGGTGCTGGTCCGTCGGGCCCTACAAACCGCCCGACCAGTCAGCTAGCCGCGCGACGAGGTCAGCAGCGGTCGTACCGGTGTGGTCGCCAGACGGTCGACCGTGCGGCGCAACGTCGGCACGAGGGCGTAGTGGCCGATGACTGCCACAACTGCGCCGAGCGCGAGGCCGCCGAGCACATCGCCCGGATAGTGCACCCCGACGTAGACGCGGGCGAATGCAACCAGCACGGCGACTACGGCAGCGACAGCTCCCCAGCGACGGTCTACCAGCAGCAACCCGGTGGCGATGGCTCCGGCCGCGGTGCAATGGTCACTTGGGAACCCGAAGTCGGCTCCATGGCTGATCAGCAGATGCACGTTGCTGAGCGTGACGAACGGCCGTGCTCGGCCTACCGCGTGGTTGATCAACTGGCCGATCGCCAGCGCCACCAGCGCAGCAAGTCCCGCCCAGAAAACGCCTGCAACTGCAAGGTGGTTGTCGTTGTTGCGTGACTGCACGTAGCAGCCCACCAACAGCACACCGAGCCCGAATATCAGTGTTCCGGCAAAGAACTTCATCGGTCCGTCGAGCCACGCCGCGTGCGTGGTGAGGTCGTTGATCCAATGGAAGATGGTGTGGTCCACGATGGCCCGTCTCGGTCCTGAACTGGAGTTGTCACGGTACCGCGGTCGGGTCGGCCGGTGTGGTCAGGAGCCGGGACTGGTCGCCGATGATCCTAAAACTAATTAGGACTTGCTAATTATCGTTGAAGGGTGCACAATAAAATCAACAACGACTACCAGAAGAAGGTCATCATGCACACCGTCAGCGAATCCCGGCCGAGCAGCGTCCTGCCGAGCGATATCAAGCAACGCCTACGCGAGGAGCCTGCGTTCCAGGCCTTCTGGCTGCTGCGCATCGGCTTCACGCTCGCCCCGATCCTGTTCGGTATCGACAAGTACGCCCATGTCATGGTCAATTGGGACAAGTACCTCGCACCGGAGTTCGTTGACCTGTTCAACACCAGCGCACACACATTGATGTACCTGGTCGGGGCGATCGAGATCGTCGCCGGGCTGGTCGTTCTGGTCAAGCCCCGCTTCGGCTCGTACCTCGTGGCCGCGTGGCTTGCCGGGATCATCGTCAACCTGATGATGATGGCTGATTTCTATGACGTCGCGCTACGTGACTTCGGCCTGTTGCTTGCCGCGTTGGCTCTGGCTCGGTTGGCCAAGGCGTTCCCCGATCGGGACCGCAGCCAGATCTCTTGAGGGATGCGGGGTTCTAAGGTGAGTCCGATGAAAGGCAAGGAATCGACGACGAGCAATGCCGATGGGCTGGCGGCCATCGGCGCTCTCGCCGAGCGCACTCGGCGGGCGGTATACGACTTCGTCGCCGGGAGTGCTGATTGGGTGAGCCGCGACGAGGTGGCCGAAGCCACCCGTCTCGAACGCGGTACGGCGTCACATCACCTAGAGCGATTGATCAAGGATGGCCTACTGAAGGCCGATTACCGCCGCCTCGGTGGCCGCACCGGCCGGGGGGCCGGTCGGCCAGCGAAGCTCTACCGGCGTGCCGACCGCGACATATCCGTGTCCCTGCCACAACGCGAGTACGAACTGGCGGGCCGGCTGCTGGCCGCTGCGGCAGATCGTTCTCGCGTCGATGGCGTGGACATCACAACTGCGCTGGCCGAGGTGGCGGGCGACGCCGGGCGTCGGATCGCCGACGACATCGCCGTTCGGCATCCACTCCGGGCAGGTGACGACGCAATCATGGAGGCACTCGCAGAGCACGGCTTCGAGCCGCGACGCGAGGAAGGCGGCATGGTGGTGCTATCCAACTGTCCGTTTCACAAGCTTGCCCAAGAGCACCCGGAGTTGATTTGCGGTATGAACCTGTGCCTGCTGTCGGCTGCGGTCGAGGGCATCGACGAGTCGGGATTAGTCGCTAAGTTCGACCCGCGTCTCGGCCGCTGCTGCGTGACGCTCGGACAACAAGGCGACGAGCCGCCGAAGGCGGAATCCGCACGATCGATGGGGGACGGATAGATGAACGGTGCTGAGAGCCTGGTGCGTACGTTGGTGGCGTCGGGGGTGGATGTCTGCTTCTCGAACCCGGGGACGTCCGAGATGCACTTCGTCGCCGCTCTTGATCAGGTCGACGGCATGCGTCCAGTGCTCGGCCTGTTCGAGGGTGCTGTCACTGCGATGGCCGACGGCTACGCCCGCATGGCCGGTCGCCCGGCGGCTACGTTGCTGCACCTCGGGCCCGGTTTGGCGAACGGTTTGGCCAACCTGCACAATGCCCGCCGGGCGGCTTCTCCGATCGTCAACATCGTCGGTGACCACGCCACCTACCATGCCCAGTTCGACGCCCCGCTTACGTCGGACATCGCCGGGTTCGCCCGGCCCGTGTCTGGTTGGGTGCACTCGTCCACCAGTCCCAAGACTGTGGCCGCCGACGGGGCCAGGGCAGTTCAAGCGGCGCGGCAGCCACCGGGACAGATAGCGACGCTGATTCTTCCCGCCGACACGGCGTGGCTCGACGCCGAGCACCCAGCTCCAGCACTGCCGGTCCCGCTTCCGGCCGTGGTTGGCGAAGACGCAATTGCCGCTGCTGCCGACGCGCTGCGCAACGGTAAGCGCACGGCGATCCTGCTACGCGGCGACGTGCTCCACGATCGGGGTCTGGCTGCAGCCGGTCGTATCGCTGAGGCATGCGGCGCCCGGTTGTTGTGCGACACGTTCACGGCCCGCCTCCAACGTGGCGCTGGCCGAGTGGCGGTTACCCGCCTGCC
>JBDSMK010000312.1:0-4991 GCA_039915905.1 Ilumatobacteraceae bacterium | reverse complement strand
GCGGACCGCGGCCGCCGAGCATGTCGACGACGTCGATCCGGTTCTGATCGCCCAGGCGCTGGTCACTGCTTCGCATCCAGTGTTCGCTCCTACCCCGATCGCCAATCCGCAGCCCAGCGCGCCGCCCAGCGCGATCACCGGACCTCATCCGATCGCTCGAGCCCAGCCCGCACCCGTTCAAACCGGACCGGTACAAGCCACACCGGTTGCGTCCGCACCAGCTCAAGCCGCACCATCTCAAGCCACGGCAGCCCAAGCCACGGCAGCCCAAGTCACGGCAGCCCAGGCCGTACCCGGCAGAGCGGCCGGCTCGGCGATGGCTCATACGGAGCCGACGCTTCCGATACCCACTATGCCGGTGTACAGCGAGCCAGGACCGATCGTGCGCGCCGTTCAGCCGGCGCCGAAGGACCCGATGCTTGGAGTCGACGCCGCCGCACTGGCCGACGAAGTTGCCGAAGCTGTGCGCCGGGCGTTGGAGTCGATGGACGACGCGGTCCACGCCACGCGTTGATCCGAACCGTCTCGTCGAACCAGTCGAATCAGCCGCGGCGGGAGGCGAAGAAGTCCTTCAGCAGCCGTGCCGAGTCGACGGCCAGCACGCCGGATGTCACCGGCGGGCGATGGTTGAGACGTCTGTCGGCGCAGATCTGGTAAAGGCTGTCGACCGCGCCGGCTTTCGGGTCGGCCGTTCCGTAGACCACCGCTCCGATGCGCGAGCTGACCAATGCGCCAGCGCACATCACACATGGTTCGAGGGTCACGTAGAGCGTGCAATCGAGAAGCCGCCAGTGGCCGACCACCGCAGCAGCGTCGCGGATGACGAGCACCTCGGCGTGCGCCGTGGGATCACCGGTGAGCTCGCGTTCGTTGTGACGCGCCGCGATCACCCGGCCGTCGCGCACCACCACAGCGCCGATCGGTACGTCGCCGTGGGCGACCGCTGCGGCGGCTTCCTCGAGGGCCAGCAGCATCCAGGCCTCGTGGTCCGCGACGGCGTGTTCGGGATCAGGCGGGCTGGGCCGGCACGTCACAGCGGAGGGGGTGGGATTCGAACCCACGGAGGGTTGCCCCTCACACGCTTTCCAAGCGTGCCGATTCGGCCGCTCTCGCACCCCTCCCGGGAGGACGCCAGGGTAGCCGACAGAGCCTGCGTTCCAGATAGGATCTTCAACAGCATCCGCTGGGTGAGGTGATGGTCGGGTCCTGTGCGACAGGCGACCGGGAATCAGGTCAGGACCGGAAGGTAGCAGCCTTCAACGGGACCGTTTGTGCGCCGCAGATCGCCTGGCCGTCACCTCAGCCAGCGGATGCGTCACGTCGGCGGACAGCGCCAACCGCCCGGCCCAGCAGGCTGTGGCCGTCGTAGCGCTCCACCACTGCCTCGAACTCGGCGGTCGGCCCAGACCACTTCCAGTCGTCCACCACCCCTACATCCACGTCCAGTTCGATCGTCGCGATCCGACGAAACAGCAGTGCGTCGGCCATCTGGTCGTGCAACGTGCGCGCAAGCTTCTCGGCGCCACGTAACGCGGGCAGCCCCCAGTCGGCCGACGAAGCGGGGATCGCGTCGATCGACTCGAACTTGGCGAGCACGGCCGACGCGCTCTTAGCGCCCCATCCAGGCAGGCCCGGGAAGCCGTCGGCGGAGTCACCGACGAGCGCCAGGTAGTCGGCAATCGAGCGCGGCCCGACGCCGAACTTGGCGATCACCCCGTCCTCGTCGATGATCTCCTGCTTGCGCCGGTCGAACTGCACCACCCGACTACCGCGCACGCACTGCCCGAGATCCTTGTCAGGCGTGACGATCAGCACCTGTGTCACCCGCGGGTCGGCCGCGGCGACGTGGGCCGCGGCGCCCAGCGCATCGTCGGCCTCATACTCCACCATCGGCCATGTGGTGAACCCGGCGGCGACCAGCAGGTCCTCCATCATCGGGATCTGCGCCAGAACCGCCTGGTCCATCCCGGCGCTGGTCTTGTACCCCGGCCACAGGTCGTTGCGGAAGCTCTCGATGACGTGATCGCTGGCCACTCCGATGTGGGTCGCCCCTCCGGCGATCAGTTCCAGCGTGGAGGCGACCACCCCGATCGCGGCCTCCGCAGGCCTTGCAGCATCGTGGCGTGCGGCCTGCCCGAAGTGCTGGCGAAACAGCTCGTATGTCCCGTCGATCAGGTGGACGTGCACGGTCCAAACGTAGTCCGCCAGTGGGACGACCTCGCCCAAGCCTCGGGCAACAGGCAGGATGATTCCTCAAGAGTTCCGAAAGTCTCCCGATAACTCTGGCGTGACGGGAACCAACGAACCCACCAACGCATCGGCTGCTGGTCAGCTGGATGAATCTGCTGGTGTAGACGGTGCGGCGGCATCGTCTACGGCTGTGCTCGCGGCCACGATCGCCGGTGCGGTGGCGCGTCAGGTCAGCCAGCAGCTGACGAGCATGTCGAGCCAGATCACCGCCCAGATCGACGAGCAGGTCAGCGATGCACGACGCTCGGCAGAACTGATCCGCTCCGAGCTGCAACTCGAGTTCGGTCGCCAACTGGAAGTGCTGGCGATGCGCATCGAGAGCCACCAGCAGGCCAACGAGGCCTACCAGCGCGCGCTGCAGACGGCGCTCGAGGAACGGTTGGTTGAGTTCGCCAACCACCAGCACGAGCGGTTGACGACGATCGAGAGCCGGCCGCCACCGCCGACGCCGCTCGACGAGGGCCGGGTTGCCGAGCTCGAAGCACGAGTGGAGGCGCTCGCCGACGATCCGCGCACCTCACATCTGGAGGCGCAGCTCGCTGCCCTGATCGACGACCCGCGCACCGCCGAACTCGAAGCCCGCATCACCGCACTGGCGGATGATCAGCGGCTCGCCGAGCTCGAAGGCCGCATCACCGCACTCGCCCAAGACCCGCGCACCGCCGAACTCGAAGCCCGCATCACCGCACTGGCGGATGATCACCGGCTCGCCGAACTCGAAATGCGGGTCACCGCCCTCCCGGACCAGCTCGCCGCCGGGCTCCCCGACATCGGCGACGCGGTTGCCGGGGCCACCGCCGAACTACAACTGCAGCTCGACGGCTTGGCGTCGACGTTCAACGGCAGGATCGAGGAGCTACAACGCTCCGCACGGCGCTTCGACGAGCAGTCCAGCGCACTTGTGCAGCACGTCAACGATTCGTCGACGGTCCTGGCCCAACAACTGGCGGAAAAGGCGTCGGAGATTGCTGCTGACGTCGACGCTCGATTCACCGAGCAGGCAGCGGCCGCCGAGGCGATCAACGCCGTCGCCCAACGCCAGATCACCGACCAGCTTTCCGGGCTCACTCAGCGCATCGACAGCAGCGACTCGAAGACCACCGATCGCCTGTTGGAGGTGGAGGAGCGGATCAACGAGGCCGCTGGCACCAAGATCGCTGCTCTAGAGGCCACCATCGGCCGAGTCGGAGCCGGCTTCGACGACGCTCTGGTGGCGATGTCGCAGCGCTTCTTGGATGCCGAGAACGGCATCGCTGCCTCCAACGACGTGGTTGCCGAACTAGCCGAGCGGGTGGCGACGGTCGACGAGAACGCGATTGCCGAGGTCAAAGAGCAGATGTCCAGCGCCGTCGGCGAGGCGATGCTGGTGCGAATCGAAATGGACCGAGTGGTTCAGACGACCGACGAGAAGCTCGACCGCCAAGGCTTGAGGATGGCCGAGATCGAGGCACAGCTGGCCGATCACATGGACACCAGCACGGCGGTGCAGTTGGACCGCCTCGACGAGCTCGAGCGGGCCATCGCCGAACTCGATCCTGACCAGTTCGTACGCAGGGACGGCACCACTAGCGCGGCGTCGACAACTACATCGGAATCGGCGAGCTTCTCCGCCTTCTAGGCGAAGTTCCAAGCCACGCATCGGACGGAACCATGGCACTCTTCAGCAAGACCAAAGATTCCTCGACTCCCGACGGAGCCCGCACGGCGGCGACCGCGGTTGGGGGTGAGAGCGCCTCGGAGTGCATGCGCACCGGCCAACTTCTGATCGAGGGCGGACACCTAGAGGCCGACTCGCTGGCGATCGCGCTCAGTGAGGCCAACGGCGACCTGCTGGTCTTCGCCGACGTCTGTCTCGGACGATTCGGCGTTCCCCGTGGCGACCTCAGCGACGCGGTGGCCGATGCCACCGGCATCCCTGTGGCCGGCTCCAAAGCGGTCGACCTGTCATCTGACACGGTGGCTCTGCTTCCCGAACACCTGGTGCGCAAGTATTGCCTGATCGCCACCGGCGACGACGGTGACACGCTCACCGTGCTGGCCGCGGACCCTACGCCGGCACGCCGCCGAGAGGTTGAGACCTCGGCTGCCCGCCGGATCACGTGGTTCGTCGCCGACCCGGCCACGATCCGCACGTTCATCGACCGCGCCTACCGCGCCGACGCCGACATCACCAGGCTGGTTGCCGCGCTGGAGGTGACCGACGAGCAGGCCAAGCTGGCCAACACGGCCGGTGAGGTGAGCCTCGACGACCAGGCACCAGTGATCCAATTGGTCAACCGGATCGTCAGCCAGGCGATGCGCGACCGTGCCAGCGACATCCACATCGAACCGCTCGACGAATCGCTGCGCGTCCGGTTCCGCATCGACGGCAACCTGGTCGAAGCTTTTAGCTTGCCGCTCGGCGTGCACGCCGCGCTCACCAGCCGTCTGAAGATCATGAGCGGGATGAACATCGTGGAGAAGCGCCGCCCGCAGGATGGCCAGTTCTCGACGGTGATCGACGCCAAGCCCGTCGATGTGCGCGTCGCCTCGGTGGCCACCGTGTTCGGCGAGAAGATCGTCATGCGAATCCTCGACAAGGGTCGCTCGATGATCGGCTTGGCCGAGCTCGGTTTCCCACGCGAGACGTATTTGCACTATTCCAAGATGATCCACTCACCGTTCGGCATGGTGATCTGCGCCGGGCCTACAGGCGCGGGCAAGACCACCACGCTGTATGCCTCGCTGTTGGAGATCAACTC
>JBDSMK010000344.1:0-3499 GCA_039915905.1 Ilumatobacteraceae bacterium | reverse complement strand
TCGCTGAGCCACGACGGCGTGAACCGGGTGTCGAGGTTGCGCAAAGAAACGAAGGCCCGCTCCTGGGGCGGCATCTCGGCCAGTAGGTGCAGCGGGTACGACGACCCTCCTTCACCACCCGGCGAGGTGGCCACCAGCGCCAGGCGCTCGACCCGGGCGGGATGGGTGACAGCGAACTCCAGCGCGACCATCCCTCCGAAGCTGATCCCGAATACGCGGCAACTGGTCCAACCGACGTGATCGAGCAACGCCGCGGCGTCGGCGGCATAGTGGCCCATCGTCACCGCCGAGGCGCTGTGTGGCACCGAGGTGCGGCCGAGGCCACGCTGGTCGTGTACGAGTACCTCGAAGTGCAACGCCAGCCGGTCGATCAACAACGCAGACGATTCGACGGACGCTCCAGACCCGTTGAACAACAGCAACGGCGGGCCCTCACCGCGGCGTTCGTAGTAGATCTCGATGTCTGACCGGCTGAGGAACGGCATCGCTACAGGTTGGTCTCGTCGGCGGGCACTGGCGGTAGCGGTGGGGCGCCTGCCGGATCCGCCACGGGGCCGAGCACCGGAGCGCCGACGGTGTACGACGTCATCGACAACGACCCGCCGAAGTAGCCGTCTACCAGCACCTCGGCTGGTTCGGAGGACGCGGCGGCGACCCCCGCGATGTACAGCATTGGGATGAAGTGGTCGGCTGTCGGCACTGCAAGGTCGAAGTCGCGATGATGCTCCAAGTCGAGCACGACGTGCGGGTCGACGGTGAGTGCGGCGCGCGCCGCATCGTCGAACCGGTGGGCCCATTGCTCGCCGCTCTCACCGGCACCGAAGTCGACGATGCCGAGGTTGTGCACGATGTTGCCGCTGCCGATCAGCAGTATCTCGCGGTCACGAAGCGGAGCTAGCTGCTCGCCGAGCTCGAAGTGGTAATGCAACGGCTTGGTCGCGTTGATCGCCAACTGCACCACCGGCACATCGGCGTCGGGAAACATGTGGGTGAGCACAGACCAGGCGCCGTGGTCGAGACCCCAGCTGTCGCCGTCGGCGCCGATCCAGGTGGGATGCACGAGCTCGCTGATCTCGCCGACCAGGTCCGGATACCCCGGTGCCGAATAGCGCACCTCGTACAACTCAGGTGGGAAGCCGTAGAAGTCGTGGATCGTCCTCGGTCGGGACATGGCCGTCACGGCGGTGGCGTTGATGTACCAGTGCGCCGAGATCACGACCACAGCCCTGGGCTTGGGGATCACTGCACCCAACGCGCGCCAGGTCTCTGTGTACCGGTTGCGATCGAGGGCGTTCATCGGGTTGCCGTGGCCGATGAATGCAGCTGGCATCATGGCGCGGAGCGTAGACCGTCGGCCTTGCCGGCGGTGAGACCAGGGAGGTTGCCGAACGTCCCAGCGGCCACGATGGCGGCACTCAGTTCGGCGGCGGTGGTAGCCAGGCGGATCTGCTCGTCGCCGTTGAGCACCGCCCACGGCCGGGCGTCGAGTTCGTCTGTGCGGTCCTCCACCTGCTGGCGATTGGCTCGCCCGGCGTCAGTGATCGCACCGGTCCCGTCGAACCAGCCGCGCTGCTCGAGCCGTGCGATTGCCGCGGCCCACTCGTCGTCGCTCCAGGCCCGTGACGTCTGCAACACCCGACGCGAAACAGGTCCAACAGCGCCGTGGATCGCGAGCACTTCGCACGGTCCGATGTCCTGCTCTACGAGGCAGGCGATGTGACCGTCGCCGCGGAACTCACGCAGCAGCGTGGCGGCATGCCACAACTGCATGTACGGCGCCTCGGGCCACGGCAGCTGGGCGTGGGCGGCGTAAAGCGGGCGGCCCTGCGGCCAACATGCCTCTGCGGCCCGACGGGCCAAGGCGGCGGCTTCGGCCACGTCGGCAGCGGCAAGACGGTCGATGCCGACTATGCGCTTAAGCGCGTCGTCGGTGGCTTTCACCCGCGCCGCTCCGACCTCTGCCGGTGTGGCCAGGTCCCACGCTGCGGGAATGACCGATCGAACCAGATCCGGATGGAAATTGAAGAACGTCGCGATCACCACCTCGGGTCCGACCGCACCCATCGCCGCTGAACGCGACGCGAAGTAGCCCATCATCGGCGCTTCGATGTTCAAGTCGGAGTAGTGCTGCGCCGCCTCCGGTACGAAGTAGATCATCCCGTGATATGGCTCGAGGGCCTGGTGCAGGCGGCGGGCAGCGTTCGGGGACTTGGTCATCAGGCGGTTCTAGCACCCGCACTTGCGGCCGCTCGGGCTGAAACCTTCCGACCGCCGGTGGAACGAATCAGGCGCGAGTCAGCCGTGGGTCAGGCGTGGGTCAGGCGTGAGTCAGGTGCTGCTCCAGCGCGATCGCCGCTGGGAACAGCACGTTGTTCTCCTTGTGGACATGCAGGTGCGTGTCGGACTCGAACTCGGCCAGTCCGGCGTAACACGCCTGGTATGTCGCGCAACCGTCGGCCGGAGTCTGGTAGCCGCTGGTCAACGCGGACATCCGTTCCATCAAGTCGCCGACCGTGTCGTGCTCCTCGATCAGCACGCTGATCGGGTCCTGCACAGACCCGCCTTGAGGCGACGGCACCCCGGAAGGGGCGGCCAGTGCGGCGATCATCGGAAACACCACTTGCTCTTCTCGGTGCATGTGTGGTTCGAGGTCGGCACGGATCTCGGTGAAGCAATCACGCACATCGGCGAGCTCGGGGTGGCGACCACCGTGGACCATGACGATCTTGTCGAGCAGTGCCGACAGGCGCGGCATCTCGTCCCAAAGGTACCGGTGGTGGGTTTCCTCGACGTGCTTGACGAGTTGGGCAACCCCCATCGTGGACCATGCCTCCGGTTGGTGATCGCCTGCGGCATCCACGAGGGCGGCGATCGTGGCGTCGACGTCGATTCCGCTGTCCCCACAGGCCTCGGCAAGGCTCTTGCGACCGCCGCAGCAGTAGTCGAGCCCTCGTCGTTCCATTTCTCTAGCCAGCGTCGGGTGTGCCGTGACAAGTTCTCCGAGTGTTGCTTCTGGCGTGATGGTTTTCATCGTGATGCCTTTCTGCTCGATGTATGTGTGTTGGACGACATGCCGGTCAGCCGAGCAAACCGACACCGATGGCGGTCACCGCTACCAAGGCGAATCCGATTGCCATCTGGCGTTTGCCGAGGACCTTCGCGGGAATTGGCGGGCGGCGGATCCAGGCGTACTGCGCGACTGTCAGTGCCACGATCCCCAGCGCTCCGACCAGCAGGCTGCGGTCGACGACAACGGCGACTGCAGCCACCGCCACTCCGGCAAGTTGCCACATGTCGCTGACCTTCGTCGGTCCAGTCCCCCGCCGCAACCGAAAGATCTGGGCGCGCACGAACGGGATCGTGGCCACCGCGCGAGCGGCCAGCACCAGCCACAGGCCGATAGCCAACGGGAAGTTGCGACCTCCGGCCAGTGCCACCGCGGCGGCTACCGCGGTGATGCCCACAGCGCCGCACATCTCCGGTGTCAGACGGCGGCCGC